>NZ_JBKGHJ010000050.1:0-26885 GCF_046520365.1 Corallococcus sp. 4LFB | reverse complement strand
GGACGCGGCACCGTGCGCACGCGAGGGCGGCCGCGCGTGCACGATGGGGGAGGCGGTCCTCTCCGGGGAGGCATTCCGGATCACCACCCGCTGGAGGAGGCCCGGTGGACGCGGCGGCATCTGGGGTGTCCCGGCGTGGACGGCTGCCTCCGCGTGGAGGGGGGCGCTCCGGGACGCGGCCTCGCGGGCGGTTCCCACCGACGGCGGCTGGCGGGCGCCGGGCGCCGGCAGGGGATGCACGCTCCGGAGCACTGGGGCGCGCTCCAGCGGCGTGACGTCGGCGCGCCTCGGCGAGATCCGGATGAGGGGCGCGGCTCCTGGCCTGGGGGTGAGCGAAGTCCCCCGGCCGCGGACGCGGGGCTGTCCACGGTTCGCCGTGGGCGTGCGAGCCGGGACCTGTATGGCTTCGCGTTCCGGCGTGGAATCAAGCGGGGGGATGGGGCCATGGATGGACGCATGCATGGCATTGCGCTCCGGTGGGGCCGTGGGCCCGTCGGACCGGGATCGCACGCCGTTGCCGGGGTGCGGCCCCGCCGTGAGGGCGTGGATGATGTCTGGCGAGGGTGGACCGGCTTCGCGGTCCATCCGCATGACGAGCGGCGCCGGGCGCGGGCCCGGACTCGGCGCCAGAGTCGACGCCTGGCGAGGTGACTCCGGAGAGGAGCCTCTTCGGAGCCGACACGGGTGGCGCTTCCAAAGCCCGCACGCTGATCTGCTCCAGCAGGGGCGTGAGCCTGGCCCCGCGTGCCTGGAGCGCTGTCGCGGCGTGGAAGCCGGCGGCTCCGGCCGGGAAGCCGGCGGCTCCGGCCGGGAAGCCATGGCGTCCTGTTGCCGCACGGGGTGTGGAGGCTGCCCTGGCGCCGGAGGAGGGGGGAGCGCTGGCGTGAGCCGGGAGGCTTCACCGGCCCGGGACGTCGCGCGGACGGTGGGCCGCGCGCCGCCATGCTCCAGGGCCTGGGGCTTCCCCTCCGCTGACTCTTGGGGGCGCTCCGCGGCAGCCGGCCGCGCGTGCACGATGGGCGCGAACTCGCGCGTCCCGCCTGCCTCAAGGCCCTGTCGCTGGCGCAGCTCGTCCAGCAGGGGAAGTCGGGGGAGCATCCGTTCGGTCCCCGCGAGGACGCGCCGGGCCAGCGGTGGAGGAAGCCGTCCGGGGCCGCTCAGCGGGCGTAGCAGCCGCTCCGTGAGCCGCGGGGCCAGCGCCTCGTGCCAGGAGGCCGGAGCCAATGTCTGCTCATTCTCAGCCATGGTGGCGCGCCTCAACGGGTAAGCGAGGCGAGGCCCCGCGCGGCCGTCAGGCCATAGTTGAGCTTGGGTTTGAGCAGCCCCCGGTGGGCCAGCTCCAGCCGTTCGACGGCCACCTGCGAGTCCTGGCTCGCGTCGAAGGAGGGACCCACCCACTTCACCGGGATGGCTCCGTGGAACTCCCACCACATCACCGGCGTGCGCCGGGCATCCAGGAGCATGAGGGTGCCATTCTTTCGCTGAAGGGCCCCCCGGCTCACCGCGTCGTACCAGGCCCACAGGGTGTCCAGCTCCGTGAGCCCATGGACCAGGACCAGGTTGGGAGACGTCACCGGGCCGAGGAGCTTGTGCACGTAGCCGTTGTTGCCTCCCTCGGCGTAGTCCTGCACCTCGAGCGCGCTCTCCAGCCCCTCCACCTGCGTGAAGCCTCCGGTGACCAGCCCGTCCAGCTCCACCAGGAAGCTGTGGGCCATGTACGGATCCAGGCGCTTGCCGAGCGCCCCGGTCGCTCCGGAGAACGCGGCGTTCGAACCGACGGGTGCCCTCATGACGCGCTCCTGTTCAGCTGCTCGTTGATCCGCGACAGCTCGCTCACCCAGCGCTGGCGCTCGCGGTGCTCCAGCGTCATCACCTGCTCGTAGGGCCAGTGCAGGTAATAGGAAAGGAAGGCCACCTCCTCGTGGAGCCGCTCCGAGGGGTAGCCTAGGGTTCCCCCTCGGGGCTGGTCTCCACCTCGAACTCGCCCTGGCAATGGGGGCAGGCCACCAGCAGCCGGCTGTGTCCGTTGTCATTGATGCGGCGGTAGAACTCCTGCAGGTAGAGCAGGTCCGCGGCCAGCAGCCCCTCGATGATCTTGGGATGCAGGTGCTCCAGGGTCCCCAGCCGGGCGATGACGCGGGAGAGCAGGATGATGACCAGGAAGCCAGGATTGGCTTGCACCCGGGGATCCTTCAGCGGGCCGATCTCGTCGAAGGCGGTGGCCATCCGCATCGTGCCGTCGCGGTGGAGGTTGCCTTCCGAGTCCCGGTAGCCGTGGGGCAGCCGGAAGGCGAACTCGGTGGGTGTCTGGGATTGCGCTACCATTTGGCCACCTCGATGCCTTCGTGGACCAGCTCCAGCTCCTCGACGGCCACCGAGTCCTGCGTGGCATCGAAGGTGGGGCCGGCCCAGCGGGTGGGCCAGCAATTCTTGACGTTCCAGCGGATCTGCTCATTGCCCTTGTCGTCGCGGAGGATGATGGAGAGGTCCCGGCGCGTGGTGTCGCCCCGGGACACCCCATCCCGCCAGTCCCAGAGGGCCCGGTCGTCGGTGATGCCACGCTTCAAGGTGATGTGTGAGAAGGACAGCAGCCCGGGGAGCTGGCGCTGCGCCAGGGTGGTGTCCGTCCCCTCGCGGTAGCTGGTGGCGGCGGTGGTGCTGTCCAGCCCGGAGCACTCCCGGAAGCCCATCCGGGTGATGCCATCGGCCTCGACAGCGAAGTTGTAGCCGCCAAAGGGATCCTTGCGATTGAGTGCCATGGAACATGCTCCTTCCGGAAAAGACTCAGGGTGTGAAGGCCACGGTCGTCCCGCCCACGTCCTGGAGCAGGCGGAGGACGACGAACTCGCCGGGGATGACGGGGGCGAGGCCCACCTCGGCGAGCACGCGTCCCTGCTCCCGCTCCGCGGGAGGATTGGTTTCGGAGTCGCACCGCACGTAGAAGGCCGCCTGGGGCGTTTCGCCCCGGAGCGCGCCGCGCTGGAAGAGCTCTCCGAGATAGCCGTTGAGGGTCCGCGACAGCCAGGCCCACAGCCGCTGATCATTGGGCTCGAAGACCGTCTCCTGCGCCAGGCGCTCGAGCGCCTTCGCCACGGAGAGCAGCAGCCGCGAGACGTTGATGTAACGCCAGTCCGGCTCGTCGCTCAGGGTGCGCGCGCCCCAGAGCCGGATGCCCTGGCCCCGGAAGACGCGCATGCAGTTGACGCCGCGCGCGTTGAGAGGGCCCTGCTCCGCGTCGGTCAGCTTGTCCGCGACATCGACGATGCCGTGGACCTCCTCGTTGGCGGGGGCCTTGTGGAGGCCACGCCGGGTGTCCACGCGCGCATAGACGCCCGCCACGTGGCCACACGGCGGGACGCGTCTGAGCGCCTTGCCGTCCTGCACCGACACCCAGGGGGAGTAGAGCGCGCCGTGCCTTCGCGCGCGGCTGCTGCATTCCAGGCCGGACGGGTCGGGCGCCGGCTTCCCCTCGGGGGAGTCCAGCAGGGCGAAGCACCCGGACCGCGCGCAGCACTCCAGCAGGTGTGCCTGCAGCTCGAGCAGCCGCGCCTTGTCCTGGCGCCATGCGAGCGTGGGCGCCCCCAGGACGTCCACCCCCAGCTCCTCGATGCACTGCTCCCACCGCGCGAAGCGCTCCGCGTCCGGCGCATCGGAGGAGTCCGGGAGGAGCCAGCACTCACGTCCTCCGTTCTCGAAGAAGCCCCGCACGGCGCCGCGAAGGCAGACCTCCGCGCCGGGCAGCTCGACGGGGAGCTGGTTCCAGTGCGTCAGCCGCAGGGGCTTCCCGGCACGCGTGTCCCCCAGGAACGCGGTGAGGACGCCGCCCGGGCGGGAGCGGGGCTCGGGAACCGGCTGGAGGTAGACGCCGGGCGCGCGCGTGGTGAGGAGCGGATTCATCACTTGGGCCCCGACAACTGGGACAGGCGGAAGACCACGAACTCCGCGGGCCGGGTGAGGGCGACACCGACCTCCGTGATGACGAGGCCGTTGTCCCGGTTGGCGGGCGGGTTCGTCTCCGCGTCACACTTGACGAAGAAGGCCTCCTGGGGCGTGGCGCCAAAGAGGCCACCCTCGCTCCAGACGGTGGTGAGGAAGGCGGAGACGTTGCGGGTGATGCGGGCCCAGAGCTGGCTGTCGTTGGGCTCGAACACGGCCCACTGGGTGCCCTGGTCAATGGACTCGCGCAGGAAGTTGAAGAGGCGGCGGACGTTGATGTATTTGAACTCGCCGTTGGCGTCGCCCCCCAGCGTGCGGGCGCCCCAGACGCGGATGTTCCCGTTGATGTCGCGAATGCAATTGATGCCAACCGGGTTCAAGCCCTCCTGGTGCGAGCGGCTGAGCCGGCGGCTGACGTCGAGGGCCCCGAGCAGCACTTCATTGGCGGGCGCCTTGTGGACACCGCGCAGGGTGTCCACGCGGGCGTACATGCCAGCCACGTGGCCACTGGGGGGAACCTCCAGGGAACCTCCGGCGACGGGGTCGAAGACGCGAATCCAGGGGTAGTAGTACGCCGCGTACTCCGAGCGGGCTGGCACGACCTTTTCCATCTCCTGCGGAGCGGTGTCCCGGGGGCTGTCGAGCACGGCCACGCGGTCCTGCAATCCGCTCTGCGCACAGTGTGCAATGAGCTCCTCCTGCCGGGCCTTGTCGACGATTCCAGGTGCCGCGACGATGGCGATCTCATCGAGGGTCACGAAGGCCTCGAGTACCTTCTTGAGGGACGGCAGCTCGGGACCTCCAGTCTCTCCTTCCTCCGGCGGAGTGGGCGCGGACTCCGGAGGCTTCGGGGGCCTGGCCGGCTTGACCCGTTCCAGCGCGACCCTGCCCACGTAGCAGCGGGTGCCCCCATTGTTGAAGAAGCCATAGACCGCATGTGCCAGGTAGCGGGGGTAGGACTGCCAGCTGGATGGGAGCTCTTGCCCTTCCATGTCCCCGATGAAGTCCGCGGCCACGTCGAGCTCGCTGGCCCCTGGCGGAGGGGTCTCGAGGGTCAGGAACCTCTTCTTGAACTCGGTGAAGTTGGTGCAGAGGACCGCCTCGCCGGGCTCCGCGGCGGGCTTGATGGTGACAGTGTTCCCCTGGCTGTCTTTGGTGCTGAACTTGTCCGGCATCAGGCCGACGAAGCCAGCCGTGCTGGTGCCGACACCCACGATGGGAAAAGTGCCTGACGCCACCTGCTCCACATACACGCCTGGCGCCTTGTAGCTGAGATTGCCCATTCGCCCCCCCCTCCATTCACACGTCTTGTCCGGGCACGGCTCGTGAGGCCGGTCCCTGCTTCCCTGGAAGCTTCAACACCACACTCCTGGACTGGGTGGCTCTTCCCAGCTCCAGCTCGACCTCGAGCAACTCCGGCTCCGGCCGATAGCCAGGAGCGGTGACGCGCAGCGTGCGCTTCCCTGGCTCCAGCCCGGTCAGCAGGAAGTCCCCCTTCACATCGGTGAAGGTCTGCTCATCGCTGCCCTGGACCCGCACCCGCGCCAGGGGAGGCAGCTCCCGGGCCGCCGGGTCCTCCAGGACGACGCGTCCACTCACGGAAGTGGTTGGCAGGGCCAGCTCGACGACGACGGGAGTCCCCCACGACGCTTCGGGAACCGTGAGGGACAGCTCCTTCGTGCCATAGCGCTGCCCGGCACCGGGCAGGCGGGCCGTGAGGGTGTGAAGGCCCGTGGGGACATCCGCGAAGCGGAAGGCGCCGTCTGGCGCCGTCCAGGCCGTCTGCTGGAGTGTGCCACCCGCGGCAAGCGTGACCTCGGCATGGGCCAGGCGCTGGCCCGTCCAGGCATCCACGACGAGCCCGGCGATGCTCAGCCGGTGCGAGCCAGGCGAGGCCGGCAGGAAGCGCGGGGCCATCGTCACGCCCTCTCCTGGGTGAGCACTTCCCGGACAACAGGGACCGGCTCCTCCTCGCCGAGGGAGAACCCGAGCGTCACCGTGTATTGGAAGGAAGCGCGAGGCTTGCACTTCAAGGCGAGCCAGGGGTCCATTCCGTGAGGGGACGAGAACGGCTGCAAGACCCGGGTGGGGAGCGGCCACGGCTGCTCGCGCAGGCGGCCCTGGAGCGTCTGGGCGGGGAGCTCCGGGTGGCGCAGGAGCACTCGCAGCACGTCCCCCAGGATGCGGTGCTCGAGCTCCTGCTCATCGGCGGCCTGGGCGTCCGCCCTGGCGATGGCGCACACCAGGTAATGACAGTCCACGCGCTTCCAGGCGGGATGCCGGTGGGAGAGGAGCTTCTCTTCGCCGCCGCCCTGCCGCTCCATCACCTGCTCGAAGCCTCGCAGCTCACTGTTCTCCCGCAGCTCGTAGAGGAAGAAGTTGATGGCGGGGAGGGTCAACGCAGCAGGCGGGAAGGACTCGTCCGGCGCCGCGAAGCTGATGGTCGGCACCTGCTGGAGCAGCTCCGGCGCCAGCTCCCGGCGGAGGAGGACTCTGAGGGTCTGGTCCAGCTCATGAAACATGGCGTCTTCCCTGTTCTCCGGAAATCCTGGAGAAAATATGGACAGCCGCATCACGAGCAAGAATTGCCCTGGGGACAGGGCTGAATGGTCTATGGCCTGGGCAAGGCGGCCATGGGGGCCTCTGGCCAACGGTCGGCCCTGCCGGACCCGCTGGAATCCATTTCAGCCGACCATGACCTGGACCCGGGGGCCTGCTCCAGCACGCCTGCTCTCTTCAGGTGCGAGGACGAGAACGCAAGCGGGGCCCGCGAGGCTGGACCTGATGCCGTGTCGCCACCATCCCCAAAGGGCTCCTCGACATCGGGCTGGTGCTGGTGACGGGCATGGCGCTGGGCACGCAGGGGAGGGCGTCCGCGAGGAAGCCCGACAGCGCCGCCGGTCCACCCGCACGGCGGCGCCCTCCTCCACGGCTAGGGCGCGGGCTTGGGCGCCGGCTTCACGTCGGTGTTCTGGCCCGCGACGATGCGCCACTGCTTCTGGGTGCGCGTCAGCACATAGCGCATCTGCGTGCGCAGCAGTCCCTCCTCGGTGTTCTGCACGCCCGGAGGAAGGCCCGTGTGGCCGGTGACCTCGTGCACCGTGTCCACCACGGCGATGTCCGCGCTGGGGAAGCGGATCTCTCGCACGGTGACCTCGGCGTGGCTGGTCTTGAAGATGCTCGCGAAGATGGCGGCGTGGCGCGTTTCAATTTCCGCGTGGCCCTGGAACACCGTGCCGACGATGTTGATGAAGTCGGCGTCGTCCGTGAAATCCCGCGTCCATGCCGTCGCGTCGTGGGCGTTCCAGGCCTCGGTCTGCGCCTTCACCAGTTGACGGAGCTCCAGCTCGTCCTGGGCGTGGTCCGTGGGCGAGCACGCCGTGGACACCAACATCAGACTCAGGGCCGTGAAGACCGCAAAAGAAGAAGAACGTGTCATGGCCGCAGTCTGCCATGAAAGCTCGGGCGTCCCTCGCTCAGCGCCGAGATAGCGCGAGCTTCGCGCCGAACGCGATGAACACGCACCCCGTCAGCCGGTCCATAGGTAGCTGTTCACCGTGGCGAAGCGCTCCTGCATGCGGGAGGGCACCCGATCGGGCCCGAAGATGGGCCCCAGGGACACGAGCGCCTTGCCCAGCAGCGTGTGCTCCAGGCCGGTGATGATGTCCATCCCGAGCCGCCGGTAGCCCTCCTGCGCGTCCACGTCCGGGTAGAGGTGGCGCGCGGTGATGGCCAGGGCCTCCGCGAAGATGGGGCGGGGCGTGTGGTGCGGCAGCTTCACGTCCAGGTCCAGGCCAATGGCGCGCAGCCGGTCCTTGAGCTCCGGCGTGAGGCGCTTGCCCACGGAGCGCAGGAAGAATTCCAAGATGGCGTGGCGATAGACGAGCTCTCCACTCAACGCGGCATCCATCCCAGGTGTCCGTCCCACCGGGAGACAGGACGTGCGGGAGCATCCCTGGACTGGCGCTGCAATGCACTCGCGCTCGGGATGGAGTCCCGTCAGCGCGGAGCCCCGCCGGTCCTGCGCGGACCCGGGGGGCTGTCACTCAAGCGCTCAGTAGAGGTAGTCCAGCGCCGTGCGGTCGGAGCTGCTCCACTCGCCGCTCTCGTTCGAGCTGAAGCAGGAGTTCATCACCGAGCCGCCCCGCGTGGCCGTGGTCGGCGTCCCGGGGATGTGGATGGCGCCCACGTTGGACGCGCCTTCGTTACCGCCGCTGCCGCAGCTGATGGACCGGTCGTAGTAGTCCGTGTGGCGGAAGCCGATGGTGTGGCCAATCTCGTGGGTGATGACGTGCTCGTTCACGTCCACGCTGTAGTTCTGCAGCCCGACGCCGATGTTGAGGGTGCCGTAGGGCTTGCCGCCCTTGGGGAAGCCGGACGAGCCGCCGACGCCGCTGGTCGTCTTCGCGGAGATGGTCGCGGTGCAGTCGGACGCCGAGCCGCGCGCGAAGGTGAGGCGCAGCCCCTGGCTGTTGTAGTTCTCGATGGCCAGGTCGAGCCCCGCGCTGAGGCGGCTGTAGCTGTTGAACTGGGAGGTGGGGATGATGCAGATCTTCGTCACGCTGGTGCCGACGAGGTTGTTCGTCCGGTACTGCTCCGCCGTCTCACCGCCGGCCTGGAGCATCTCCCGCGAGGCATCCAGGCTCACGTGGGCGTCACGCCCCACGTACACCGCGTTGTCGACGACCATGATGTCATTGGCGGGGAAGCCCGCCTCGATCAGGTTGGAGACGATCTCCTCGTTCTCGCTCTGCGCATCGCCACCGCAGGCCGTCAACAGCGCGCCACAGCTCACCACGAGGACAGCAGCCTTCTTGAACATGTTCGATGCCCCTCTTGACGTGGATCAGCCCAGCTCCCGGTCCCAGTACGGGATCGCCGGAAAGGACTGCCGCCATCCTAGAGGGTTTTCATGCGCAGAAACCAATAAAACAAGAAATTGTAGTCAGGCGAACTTAGCTCGCGAGTGTGGAAACGCCTGTAAACACGCGACAAGGTCTCAGCACGACCTACCACGAGGACCCGTGATTTCACGCAGAGCGTGTGACGGGCCGCGGCGGGAACGCGCAGACTCCTCGCATGCCCGCTGAGCACCGCTTCCGCGTGCACGGTCACATCCCCGTCCTTGAGGTGCATGACGAGCCCCGGCCCGGTCCCGCCGTCATCGTGCTGCGTGGGCTGTCCTCGAATGCGGACGCGCAGCGCGGGGAGCTGGAGGCGCTCGTGAAGTGGGGGCTGGCCGCCGTCGGCATGGACGCCCCGGAGGACTGGAACGATGCCTGGGGCCGGGCGCTCGGCTTCCTGCGGCGCACGCTCTACCGGGAGTGACCGGGGGCGAAGGCGCGGCATGGCTTCTGCTGAAGGGGGGCTCCCGGGCCTGACACTCCGGGCCCGGGAAGGCCCCGCGCTTCCATTGCTCAGTGCACCTTCGGAGAGATCTGATCCAGCGGCGGCAGCGGTGGGATTCCGCCGCTCGCGCCCATCGAGGCCGGGCCGGCGAGGGCCGTCTCGCTGTCCTCCTCCGTTTCACTGCCCTCGAGCTTCTGGCTCACCTGCTCTCCCAGCTGGGACAGCCCCTCCTGCGCGCGACGCTTGGCCGGCTCCAGGAGCTGGCGCTCCTTGTCGGTCACCGGCAGCAGGCTCGCGGTGAGCATGCCCAGCGCCACCGCGCCGAGCGCGAGCGCCAGGGGCTGTTCCTCGAGGGCGCGGTCGTACCACTGCGAGGTGCGGCCACGGAGCGCCTGGGGCGACGGCACGCGCTCGCGCAGGTGCGAGGCCTGGCTGCGCACGCTGTCCGCCGCGTCGTGGACGCGGCCGCGCACGCTGTCCGCCGCGCCGCTCACCCGCTCCTTCACGTTCTCCGCGGTGGTCCCCACGGACTCCTTCGCCGTGTGCAGCGCTTCGCCGGCGCGGTCCTTGAGGTGCGCGCCCTCGTGGGCGCTCCCGCCCGCGTCCGCGTTGTATTCGGCGCGCGTGTTGTATTCAGGGTAGGGGAGGTCACGGCCCGCGCCGTAGGCGCCGTAGCCACGCTCGGACTCGTGGAGGGGGATGCGCTCGTCGCGGTAGCCCACCGGGGCCCGCTCACGGCCCCGGACGCCGTAGCCGCGCTCGCGGTACTCGCGCTCCTCGATGCGGGAGTGGAAGGCCCGCTTCATGAGCATGGAGCCGACGCCGGCCCCCAGGAGCGCGCCCAGCAGCCCCAGGCCACGTGGGGTGTGGGTGGCCTCATCCGTCCATTCATACGTCTTGCGCATCGCCGTCTCCTTTGCCTGCGATTTCCAGTCGAGCACCTTGTCCCGGGCCTGCTGTTTCAGCTCCTCGCGCTTGTCCGCGGCGAGCTGCTTCGCGTGCTCCGTCACCTCTTCCTTCTTCTCGAGCGCGAACTCCTTCGCGCGGGTCTTCAGCAGCTCGGGGTTGGCGCGGCGGCCGAGCTCATCCGCCAGCACGCTCATGCGTGCCCGTGCATCTGCGATTTCGCGGAGCGCATCGTCGTGCTCGCCCATTGGCTGTCCTCCTTGAGGGTTTGGATGGTCTTTCGCGGTGCGTGGACCGCCTTCAGTCGTTTCGCGCCCACGGCGGCGATGCCCGCCCCCGCGGCGATGAGCAGCACGGTCACCAGCAGTGCGCTGGCCCACAGGGGCATCACCCCCGCCAGCGCGATGACCAGGAAGGCCACCAGCGCCATGGCGCCGAGGAGGAGCACCACGCCGCCCGCGGCGACCATGCCGCCACCGGCCGCGGCCTTCTTGGCCTCGGAGCGCATCTCCGTGCGCGCCAGGGTGAACTCCGCCCGGAGCAGGTGCCGCCCCTGCTCGATGAACTCGGAGACCAGGGTGCCGAGCGACTGCTCGCCCATCCCTCCGTCCTCCCTGAAGCCCTCTGCCTGGCGGCCGGTCCGTGTCTCGTCCACGTCCAGCCCGATGCGGTCCACGCGTGTTCGTGAGGAATAAGAGTCCATGGTCAGCCCCCTTACGCCTTGAGGAATCGCGCGGCGACGAAGCCGAGCAGTGCACACCCCGCCAGCGCCACGCCCGGCCGCTCGCGCATCCGGGTCTGCGCCTGACGCAGCAAATCCTCGGTCGAGTTCTGTTCCAGGGTATCGGACGCCTTGCGCACGAACCCCACCGCGCTGCCAATGAGCTGCTGGGGAAGCTGCGTGTCCCCCTGGCCCGAAATGGACTCGAGCTGCTTCGCGAAGCCGTTGAGGCTCTCCACCAGGACGCCCTTGCGCGAGTCGACCTGGGAGAAGGCGCGCTGGCGCGTGATGCCGCCGATGCGCTTCACCTGCTCCTTGCCCTCCTGCTTGAAGCCCGCCCGCCCGCTTGTACCTTCGGACGATGCCTGACTGTCGTTGTAGAAGCTGGGATTCCTCAGGCGCTCTTCCTCGATGATGCTGCCCATGTCGCAACCTCCTTCGGCGTGATTTGGCTCATGTATGCCGTTGAACGACTGCCCATGAAGCTATGCAATCGAACGGGGCCTGCCCTGAGGGGGGTGCTCGCTGGTCGTAGAGCAGGCGGAGCGGCGCGCCATGATTCAGGAGGAATAGAGCGCGTGTGTGAGACGGACCGTGCCACCCCCGAGTGACCGGGGGCGCGGGCTGGCGGCCTGGTGAGACGTCCGCTGGTTACGGCGTGGCGGGCGCGCGGGCGCCAGCGCTCCAGCAGGCCGCGGTGAAGCGGACCTCCGCCCCGTGCACGAAGGGCTCGAAGGCGGCGCGGACCGTTTCGATGACCTGGGTGCGGGTCCGGTCGTCCAGCTCGTGAAGAAACCGGCCGAGGGGGCCGAGCCGGGTCAGGTAACGGAGCAGCTCCTTCTCCGGCAGCGTGCACGCGAAGTCGATGGGCTGGAGGTCGATGTCCGCCCAGCCGCTCTCCTCCAGGATGCGGTGGACCCGGCTCGCGTCCGCGAAGGCGAACTGCCCCGGCGCGTCCGGCCGGCGGACGGGGAGGTTCGGCAGGAACGGTGCCGCGGCGCGCTCGGCCGTCGTCATGAACGGGTTCTCCGAAGGACTCCGCCAGGCGATGAACCGCAGTCCGGCGCCATCCTTCGCGGCACGCCGCAGGTTCGCGAAGGCCTGGACGGAGTCCTCGAAGAACATGACGCCGAAGCGCGACAGGATCATGTCGAAGCTCGCGGGCTCGAAGGCGTGGCGCTGGGCGTCCGCGCGGATGAAGCCTGCCGGGAGGCCCTCCCTTTCCGCGCGGGACCGGGCGGCGGTGAGCATTGGCTCCGAGATGTCGATGCCGGTGCAGCGGCCCTCCGCGCCAAGCCGCCGGGCGAAGGCGAGCGTGGTGCTGCCCGTGCCGCAGCCGACGTCGAGCACCTGGCTCGCGGCGCCGGCGACGACCGCTTCGACGAGCAGGTCCTCCATCGGCTTGAACATCGAATCGAGCACCTCCTGCGTGTCCACCCAGGCGCGTCCGGCGGTCCCGTTCCAAAGCGCCGTCTGCTCATTCCCGGTCTGGCGAGTCTCATCCATGGTCGTCTCCTCCTGCTTGCCTTCAAGAACCGAAGGCCGCACTGTGCCAGTTCAAGTCGACTTGAGGTCAAGCGGGTGAACGAACTGGACATCACGGAGGTGGCGCGGCGCTCCGGCGTTCCGGCCTCGACGCTGCGATTCTATGAAGAGAAGGGGTTGATTGCCTCGGTGGGCAGGCGAGGCCTGCGCCGCCTGTTCGACGCTGGCGTGCTGGAGCGGCTGGCGTTGATCGCGATGGGGCGCTCCGCCGGCTTCTCGCTCGAGGAGATCGCGCTCATGTTCGCTCCGGACGGGCGGCCGCGCATCGACCGGCGGATGCTCCTGGCCAGGGCGGAGCAGCTGGACAGGACGATCCGCGAGCTGAGCGCGATGCGCGACGGCCTCCGGCACGCCGCGGCCTGTCCCGCGCCGAGCCACATGGAGTGCCCCACCTTCCGCCGGCTCCTGCGGGGCGCCACGTCTGGCGCGAGGGGCGCGCGAAGCCGCAAGCGCCTGCCTCCCAGGTGAGCTCCGGAGGCACACGCGGCCTGGGCCCGGACGGGAGCGCGCGGCTCCCGGCCCCGCGTCAGGGGTCGAAGTGGAAGGCGGTGGCCCGGGCAGAGGGCCGCTGCTCGAACTGCTGGCGGAAGCGGTTCAGCGACTCATAAGGGGCAATGGGCAACACGTCCCGGAACTCCAGGTGGGTCACGAGACAGAAGAGGGTGACCTCCAGGTAGCTCAGGTCCCGCTCGGGCGGGAGGGCGGCGAGCGCGGCGCTCGCGTGCTCCTCCAGCCAGGCCATCATGTTGAGCAAGGACTTGCGCAGCTTGAGGGCATGGGTCGTCCCCTCGCCGCCGCCGGCCATCTTCTCCATGACCAGCGTCACCTCCGTCGCCATGGCTTGCAGGGTGAGCTCCTGCACGTTCACGAGGAGCGGCACGTCCAGGTCCTCCGGCCACACCACGCGGGGCCTGGGATTGGACTGTCGCCACAGCTCCCGGGAGGCATTGAGCGCGCCGAACCAGGCGCCTCGGGAGGTCTTCAGGACGGGGATCCGGAGCGCGGGGTTGCCGCCGTAGTCCGCCGGGTCGGTGGACAGCAGGTCCCGCAGCACCTGGAAGGAGTGGTCGACGCGCAGCTCCGCGGCGAAGAGCCGGGCGATGCGCGTGAAGTGCGAGCTTGAACGGCCGATGATGACGGGTCTGTCGAGCGCGGACATGCGGGGCCCTCCGGTGGAAATGGCGCGGAAGGCTACCGCGCCACGCACCGGGGATGCAGCCCCCGCGCCCTCTCAAGGGCGGGAGGGCCCCTGCAGGGCCGCCGCGATGATGCGCGCGGCGATGGCCGGTTGATCCCCGCCCATGTGGAGCGTGTTGACCGAGTAGACGAGGCGCCGGCGCAGGTCGCGCGTGGCGCCCATCCATGAGCAGGCCCGCGACGATGTAGCCGATGTTGCCGTACTCCTGCCGCGTGCCCGGGGCGTCAGCGGCCCGCGCGCCGCAGGACGGCGGGCGTGAGGCCCGTCAGCCGGCGGAACACCGTGGTGAAGTGACTCTGTGAGCTGAAGCCGACCTCCAGCGCGATGTCTCCCAGGGAGCGGGTCGTGTGGCTCAACAGGCCGCGCGCCCGCTCCACCCTGCGCTGCTGCACGTAGGCATGCGGTGTCATGCCCATGGACTGGCGGAAGGCGCGGGTGAAATAGAACACGCTCAGGCCCGAGCGCTGGGCCAGCTCCCCCACGCGGATCCTCCGCGCGAGGTGCGCTTCGATGAAGAGCCTCACGCGATGGAGCGCGGCGGCGGAGAGGCCACCGCGCCGCCGCGCGGCCCGCGTGCCGCCTGGCTGCTGGAGCAGCTTCGCCACGCGGGCGGCATGGCGGTCCTGTGACGCCCGCGCCTCGCCCAGGAAGCGGGCGATGACCTTCAGCTCCGCGTCCGGCATGGGTGACATCAATTGCAGGCCATCCGCCTGGAGGGGGCCCCACAGGGTCTCAATCCATTCGCGCGCGTGCCCGGTGAGCGCGAGCCGTCTGCCATTCCCGGCGCCTTCCCGCTGGACGTAGCCGGCGAGCTCCAGTCGCTCCACGTCGGCGCCTCGCGCGACCGCGCTCAGGGCGCGGGGCCTCCGAAGTGCAGCTGCGCCAGGCAGGTCAGCTCCGCGCGGCCGAGCGCGAGCACCGCTCCCACGGCCGCGTCGAACTCCGCGGAGGCATCCTGGAAGCGGACGATGTCGGCGCCAATCTGGGCGAGGAGGGAGTGCCGGGACGTCATGGAGGAACACCGCAAGTTCGAGAAAAACAGCACAAGGGCACGAAAGACGCTCGCGCGCCGGGGACGCATGCTGTCGCCATGATGAACCTGAAGCCCTCCGCGGCGGAAATCCTGTTGTGGCTCTTCGTGCTCAACCTGGGCGTCGCGTTCGGCGCGGGGCTCTATGAGCACCGCATCTCGTTGCCCCGCTGGCTCGACGCCACGGGAGCGCACTGGTCCGCGGAGGCGGCGCGACAGGATGACGTGGGGCGGCGCTTCTGGGGGCTGGTGAATACGGGACCGCTGACGCTGCTCACCCTGGCGAGCCTCTACTTCGCCACGCAGGCCACGGGGCCGCTGCGCGCCTGGTGGCTCGGGGCCGCGCTGGTGGCGCTCGCGGACCGGCTCCTGACCTTCGCGTACTTCATCCCCACGATGGTCCGGCTGATGCAGTCCGCTGACTCTCCGGCCGCCGTGGAGACCGCGATGCGGTGGGCAAGGATGAACCACCTGCGCCATGCGCTCGCGGCGGGGGCGTGGTTCGCGGCCCTGCAAGCCCTGTCATGGCTGCGCGTGAAGGGTGGTGCATGATTTGAGAGCTTTTGGGTTAGGGTCATACCCTGGCGGAATCCAACGTCGTTCCGCTAAAGAGGGGATGATGGAAGTGCGGATGAGATGGGCAAGGGTTTGGGCGGTGGTGTTCGCGGTGGGCAGCGGGGTGCTCGGGGGGTGTGGGGACTCGGATCCTCCGAAGAATCCGCTTCCGGATGCGGGGAGCGTCGACGCGGGGAGCTCCGGTGACGGAGGCATGCAAGGGAATGACGGCGGCATGCAAGGGAATGACGGCGGCACGCAGGAGGATGCTGGCACCGACGCGGGCTCCCTGGGGGAGCCCCTTCCTTGTGAGCGGACCCAGGGCATCTGCGCGGGCGCCCTGCGCGCCGTGGTGGATGGGGCCTACGAGCCGGTGTGCACCGCGCGCTCGTACGGCGCAAGCTACGAGGCCACGGAGACGCGCTGCGACGGGCTGGACAACGACTGCGATGGGGTGACGGATCCCCCGACCTGGTCGCAGGTCGCGTCGCTGGGGCTGCCTCCGCACGCGGGCCGGGTCAGCAGCCTCCGCGTGTCCGACGGCATCCTGGCGGTGGTGTTCGACAGGCCGGAGGTGGCCCGGGTCATCCGGCTGGACACCACGCTGACGCCGCTTGGCACCACGGAGGTGCCGGTCGAGGTGATGGACGAGTTTCTCGCGCTGGACTCGGTGAGTGCCCGCCTGCTGCGCACGTCCCAGGGGCCCGCGCTGTACTACTCGTCCGCGGGAACGGCCGGCGACCATACCCGGGGGCATCTCCTCCTCCTGGATGAGCAGGGTCACCGCGTGCCCAGACAGGGTGAGCCCGAGGCTGGCGCGCTCCTCTTCGACCAAGCCATGGGAGACAGGGCCACCGCGGCGGCCGTATCGGCGGACGGAAACCGGATCTTCGCGGCATGGAGGAATGATGCTGCCCCATGGTACTCGGGAGGTCGCGAGCTTTGGGGGACGGTGACAGGCCTGGAGGGTCAGGTGGTGGCCCCTCCTCGGTTGCTGATGCGGGCGCTCGCCGAGGAGACGGTCCTGGTCAGCGTAGAGGTCCTGGGACTGCGGGATGGTGGCTTCCTGGTCCTGGCTCAGGAGTCCGACGGGGGCTTGGAGCCGAGACAGTTGCGTCTCCAGCGCTTCGACAGCGGCCTGCAACCGATCGGGGATGAGCGGGCTTTCTTCGCGGAAGCGGATCCAGGCGCCCGGCTCGTGGACCTGGGTGCTGCCGCGGGCGGTGTCCTGGAGTCTCCGGTCATCGTGCTGCATGATCTGCAGGGCAACAACCGCGTGATGAAGGTCCTGGGCAACCTCTTTGGCGAGATGACATCTCGGGTCCTGGGCGTCACGACCCCTCGGGAGTTTCCCTGGTTCGGGACCACCCTGACGGCGCGCGGCCTCCAGGTCGCGTGGCTCTCCGTCGGACCGAGCTCGCAGGGCAGCGATATCTTCTTCAAGTGGCAGGGCCGGTTCTGGGCCCTGGGGCAGGGCGGCGTCCCGGCGGACCTGTCACCCGGGCCTGACTTCATGCCCCTGCACCGGTACGCGCAGTGGGTCATGCTGGAGGAGCTTCCGGACAACTGGATGGGGGCGCTGGTGATGACGTCCACCGAGAGCCCGGAGTCCCACATCCTCCAGGCGGTCCGCTACTGCGCCCCCTGAGTCACGCCTTCTCCGGGAGGGTGTACTGGAAGTCGTAGGAGTGCTTCCCGCCCGGAGCGATGTCGATGGTCATGGAACCGGCGAGCCCCGTGAGCTCGCCGGTTCCGGAGTCCGGCACCACGGAGATGACGAGGTGGGGCGCGCCGCGCGTCATCACCCCGAAGTGCTGGAGCGCGAAGGTGCCGCTCCGGCCGTCCAGCGTCCCGCTGACGCGCTCCATCGCGACGTACCCCGCGGACCCCTCCACGGCCGTGCGCACCGCGAGCATCTGCCCCTGGCTCGTGGCCTCCAGCGCTCCATGAAAGCGCTTGTCGAGCGCCATCCGCCCCGGGGCCGCCTCCACCGCTCCCGCCTCCGGGGCCATCGGGGTGAGCTTGACGTCGAAAGGGCCGTTCGCGCGCTTCGTCATGGGTGCCTGCTCCCTTGCTGGATGGGCGGACACATACGCCCGGAGCCCGCCCCTGGGTTGCAAAAACGCGTCAGCCCCGGGGCCTTAGGACTCGCTTGAGACCTTTGCCCTACCGTCACGGTCACTCCAAGGGGGCATGCACTTGAGTGACGACGAACGGAATTCTCCGTCTGCTACAGCGGCCGCTGACCGCACATCCAACGTGTTCAGCGACGGCGGGCCCCGCCTGCCCGCCCGTGCTCCGTCCTGGAGGGATGGCAACCCTCCGGGGCGTGATGCATCTTCAAGGGGCTGCGGTCCCTCTCCCTGAACAGGAGCCCTGCCGATGTTCCAGCCTCCGAAGGACACCACCTCGAAGAAGCACCGGGGTGGCTACATCCAGCAGACGAAGGACTACGAGAAGATCCGCAAGTCCACGAAGGTGACGGGCAAGCGCATTGGCGGGGCGCTGCGGGCGGAGTTCGCCCGGCAGCAGAAGCGCCGCGACTCGCGCTGACGCGTCACTTCGCCTGGGCGGGCGCGAAGTCGAAGGGCTTGTCCTGGGCGATGAGCACCACGCACTCGGCGTCCGCCGCGCACTGGTTGCGGTGCACCACCTTGCCGGGCTGGTCCCAGGTGCTGCCCGCCTCCACGGCGCCGGCCTCCGCGGCGCTCTCGCTGGTGTTCGTCATGCGGCCCTTCACCAGCACGCCGTGGTAGCCGGCGGAGTGGGTGTGCGGCCCGGAGTCGAACCCGGCGGGGAACTTCATCAGCAGGGCGTACGGGCCCTTCTTCATGTCGCCCCAGAGGACGTGCACGGACGGGCCGCCGGGCATCATCTGCGTCCAGGTGAGCTTGTCATAGGCGGTCTGCTGGAACGCGGCGGACTCCTTGCCCTTGGCGGCGGCGAGGGTGAACGCGGACACGACGGCGACGGCGGCGACGAGCTTGGGCAGGGTCTTCACGGTGGGACTCCTCGGTGGAAGGAAACGCCGGGGAGGATGGCCGCGAGGCGGGTCTGCGAAAATGCCCGTTTGCGCAGACCGCTTCTGCGAGAATGCAGACCATGCTCGAATGGAGCGACCTGCGGCACTTCCTGGCCATCGCGAGGGAGGGCAACCTCTCCGCGGCGGCGCGGCGGTTGAAGGTGGACCAGACCACCGTGGGCCGGCGCCTGGCCGTGCTGGAGAAGGAGCTGGGAGCGCGCCTCTTCGACCGGACCCCCACGGGCCTGCGGCCCACGGCGGTGGCGCTGCGCATCCTGCCCGCCGCGGAGGCCGTGGAGGCGGAGGCGCTGCGGGTGGAGCGGCTCGCCAGCGGTGAGGACCTGCGCCCCTCCGGGCCGGTGACGGTCACCGCGACGGACTCGTTCCTGGTCCACAACGTGATGCCGTGGCTGGCGGGCTTCCAGGCGCGGCATCCCGAAATCGAGTTGCAGCTGCTCTCCGGTTACGAAGCCCTGTCGCTCGTGCGGCGCGAGGCGGACGTCGCCATCCGCCTGGTCCGGCCACAGGAGGCGTCGCTGCGGGCCCGGAAGGTGGCTGCCATCGGGGTCGTGCCCTTCGCGTCGAAGGCATACCTCGCCCGCCGGGGGCCGGTGCGCTTGGACGCCGGGCTCCAGGGGCACGCGGTGGTGGGCTACGCGCAGGACTCGCGGCGCTGGCCGGAGTCGAAGTGGCTGGACGTGCACGCGGCGAAGGCCACCGTCGCGGTGCGGCTCACGTCCATCCTGGGGCTGCTCCAGGCCGCGCGCGAGGGCCTGGGCGTGGCGCTGCTGCCGGCGTACTTCGGTCACCTGCACGCGGAGTTGGTCCCGCTGCGTGACGCGCTGCCGGAGCTGGAGCGGACCGTGTGGCTGGTGTTCCACGAGGACCTGGCCCACAACGCGCGGGTGCGCGCGGTGGTGGACTTCCTGGCGGAGACCATCGGGGCGCAGGCGGAGGCGCTCGCGAAGCCTCCCTCCAGGCCCCGGAAGAAGCGCGCGCGGTGAGGACGCCCCGCTCCCACCGCGCGCCAGGGGCTCACGGCTCCGAGACGATCACCTTGAAGTTCCCGGGCGTGCTGGAGGTGTCCACCACGTGCGCGGAGCCCGTCGCCGTCCACACCACCTCCACCGTGCCGACGGCGCCGTTGGGCTGCAGCTCGAGGTCCAGGTTCGTGGTCCACTCGCAGCGCTGCCCCATCTTGCAGTCGCGCTCGAAGAACATGCGGACCTCCATCGTCACCGAATCCGTCACCTCCAGCGGGGTGGAGCGCTCCCACCCGGAGAACTTCGACCCGCTTTCGTGCAGGACGGCGCGGAACACGGGGCTCGCCGTCTGGCTGGCTTCCGCGGGCGTCCACCGGGCCGTCACCAGCACCGTCAGCTCCGCCTCGGCCTGCTTGTCCGGCGACTCCGAGGCCGTGGCCAAAAGGACCAGCGGAATCGTGACCTTGGGCGCTTCGGTCGTGAGGTGCACCGGCTTGCCCGTGTAGGGCTCGGAGAACATGTCCGCGGACGTGGCCCGCGACGTCGCGACGACGCTGGCGCAGGCGACCAGGAGGGCCAGCCGGGAGGCCCAGTGACGCAGGCGGGGGGACGGAGTGGTTTCGCGGTGGTGGGTCATGGTGGCCGCGGACTGAGCAAGCCCGATGCCACGACTTCACAGAGGGAAACACTCGCGGGACACACCCTCCGTCAACTCCAACCGCGACACATGTGTCAGGGCCCCAGGGTCAGCGGTAGTGGACCGCGATGCGCTTTCCCTCCAGCACATGGATTTCGATGTCCATGTCATAGATGTCGCGCAGCACGTCCGGGCGCATGAGCTCCTCCGGCGTCCCCTGGAAGGCGACCTTCCCGCCGCGCATGGCGATGACGTGGTCGGAGTAGCAGGAGGCGTAGTTGAGGTCGTGCAGCACCAGCACCACGCACCTGCCCAGCGTGTCCGCCGCGCGCCGCAGCTCCTTCATCATGGACACGGCGTGCTTCATGTCCAGGCTGTTGAGCGGCTCGTCCAGGAGGACGTAGTGCGTGTCCTGGCACAGCACCATCGCCACGAAGGCGCGCTGGCGCTGGCCGCCGGACAGCTCGTCCAGGAAGCGGTGGGCGATGGGCTCCAGGCCCAGGTGCTGGAGGGCGCCCTCCACGAAGGCGCGGTCCTCCACCGTCGGGCGGCCCTTGGAGTGCGGATAGCGGCCGAACGTCACCAGGTCGCGCACGGTGAGCCGCGAGGTGACGGCGTTGTCCTGCCGCAGGATGGCCAGCCTGCGCGCCAGCGCGTCGCCGGGCGTGTGCGCCACGTCCAGGCCGTCCACCAGGACGGTGCCGGAGGACAGCGGCAGCAGGCGGCTCACCATGGACAGCAGGGTGGACTTGCCCGCGCCGTTGGGCCCGATGATGGACGTCACGCCCTGCTCCGGGAGCTTCAGCGTGACGTCGTCCACCACCAGGGTGTCGCCGTAGCGGCGGGAGACGTTCCGGGCTTCAATCATCGCAGCGCGCCTCGCATGAGCAGGGTGATGAACAGGATGCCGCCCAGGAACTCGATGATGACGCGCAGGTTGGCGCCAAAGGAGAAGATGCGCTCCAGCACGAGCTGACCGCCCAAGAGGCCAATCACCGCGAGGAACACGGCGGCCGGCAGCACGTGGGCGTGCCGGTGCGAGCGCACCAGGCCGTGCGCCAGGTTCGCCACCAGCAGGCCGAAGAAGGTGACGGGCCCCACCAGCGCCGTGGACACCGACACCAGCACGGCCACCACCGCCAGCAGCCGCGACACCGTGCGGCGGTGGTCCACGCCCAGGCTGATGGCCACGTCGCGGCCCAGGCCCAGCACGTCACAGGCGTGCAGCAGGCGCAGGCCCAGGACGGACGCGCCCACCGTCATCAGCGCGGAGACCGCGAGCAGGTCCGGGTCCGGGTTGTTGAAGCTGGCGAAGAAGCGGTCCTCCAGGAAGGCGAACTCGCCCGGCGCGATGACGCGCTGGAGGAAGGTGGACAGGCTGCGGAACAGCACGCCCAGCACCACCCCCGTGAGCAGCAGCAGGTGGATGCTCCGCCCCGCGCCCTGGAACAGCCAGCGGTGCAGCACGGCGGAGAAGAGCACCATGACGGAGACCTCCACCGCGAACAGCAGCCGGAGGTCCAGGGCCGCCACCGTGCGCGAGCCCAGGAAGAAGAGCAGGCACGTCTGGAGCAGCACGTAGAGCGTGTCGAAGCCCATGATGGCGGGCGTCAGCACGCGGTTCTCCGTCACGGTCTGGAACAGCACCGTGGAGACGGCGATGGCGTAGCCCACCAGCAGCACCGTGGCGACCTTGCGCGCGCGAAACGGCAGCACGAAGTCCCACCGCCCGCCCGCGTCCACGGTCATGAACACCCCCACGCAGAGGACGGCCAGGGCCCCCAGGAGGAGCAGCCGCCGCTCGTGGCCCTCCAGGCGAAGCGCGCTAGCCGACACGGCTGTCCCTCCGGAAGAGCAGGTAGAGGAAGAAGAGGCTGCCCACCACGCCCGCCACCGTGCCCACGGGAATCTCATACGGCTGGCGCACCACCCGCCCGACGACGTCGCACAGGAGCACGAAGCCCGCGCCCAGCACCGCCACCCACGGGATGGAGCGGCGCGCGTTGTCTCCCACGATGAGGCTGACGACGTTGGGCACCACGAGCCCGATGAAGGGAATCATCCCCACCGTGGCCACCACCACCGCGGTGACCATGGAGACGATGGCCAGCCCCAGCGCCACGATGCGCGGGTGGCTCAAGCCCAGGTTGGTGGTGAAGGCCTCGCCCATGCCGGCGACGGTGAAGCGGTCCGCGACGACGTAGGCGACGACCGTCAGGACGAAGGCGCCCCAGAGCAGCTCATACCGGCCGCGCAGCACGCTGGAGAAGTCGCCCGTGGTCCAGGCCATCAGCGATTGCAGCAGGGAGAAGCGGTAGGCGAAGAACGTCGTCGCCGCGTCGAAGATGGCGCCCAGCACCAGCCCCACGACGGGCACGACGAGCGCCGAGCGCAGCGGGATGCGCCGGAGGATGAGCAGGAACAGCGCCGTGCCCGCCATGGCGAAGCCGGCGGCGACGGCGGTCCTCGCGAGGATGGGGATGCCGGGGGCGAGCAGGGTGACGGCCAGCAGGCCCAGGCTCGCGGACTCCGCCGTGCCCGCGGTGAAGGGCTCCACGAAGCGGTTGCGCGCGAGCATCTGCATGATGAGGCCCGCCACGCCCAGCGACATGCCCGCCAGCACCAGGGCCAGCGTGCGCGGCACGCGGCTGATGACCAGCACCTGCAAGGCGCGCGGGTGCTCCGCGGGCGCCAGGAGCGCGTCCCACGACACGTGGCTCACGCCAATCAACAGGCTGGTCCCCGCGAGCACCAGCACCCCCAGGCCGGCCAGGGCGAGCAGGGGCAGCGGGCCCCTGGGGCTGGGGAGCGCGAAGGCCGGCTCAGGGAGCAGGGGGCTGTCGGGGCTTCGCGTAGGCATCGGAGATCTGCTCCAGCAGGCGCCGCACGGACCGGATGCCGCCGCCGATGAGGTAGGTGTCCGCGGGGTCCAGGTACACGACCTGGCCCCGCTTCCAGGCCGTCGTCTGGCGCACCAGCTCGTTGTCCAGCAGCCGCTGCGCGCCGCCGCCCTCGCCAATGGCCGCGTCCCGGTCGATGACGAACAGCCAGTCCGGGTTGGTCTCCAGGATGAACTCCGAGCCGATGGCCTCCCCGTGCAGCGACGCCTTGAGCGACGGGGCCGCGGGCGGGATGCCGAAGGACTCGTGCAGCACGCCGAAGCGCGAGCCCGGGCCGTAGGCGCTCATCCGCCCGCCGGACGTCAGGACGATGAGCCCCGTGCCCCGGGTGGCGGTGGTGCCCTTCAGCGCCTCGATGGACTGGCGCAGCCCTCCAATCAGGGCGCGCGCCTGGTCCTCCTTGCCGAAGACGGTCGCCAGCCGCTCCGTGTTGCCCACCACGGTGTCCAGGTAGTGCGCGTCGTCCGTCGTCTGGTCGATGGTGGGCGCCATGGCGGCGAGCTTCGCGTACCGGGCGCTGGTCCGGCCGCCGGTGATGATCAGGTCGGGCCGCGCGGCGTGGACGGCCTCGTAGTCGGGCTCGAAGAGCGTCCCGAAGCGCGGGTACTTCTTCGCGTCCGCGTACTTCGCCAGCGGGCCGGGGAAGTACTCACCCGCCACGCCCCGCACCTCCACCCCCAGCGCGTCCAGCGTGTCCAGCGCCGCGAGGTCGAACACCAGGACCTGCTTCGGGTGGGGGGCGACGACGGTGCTGCCCTGCGCGTGCGTGATGGTCCGGCCCGCCCCCGGCGCGAGGGCCGCCGGTGCCGCGGCCTCCCCGGTGGGGCCGCGTGAGGAGCGCAGGCCCAGGAACGCCAGGCCGAGGACCGCGACCCCGAGGAGGGCCGCGACGAGGAGAGGGAAACGCCGGGGAGAGGTGCTCACGAAAAGGCCCATCCAGAGTGATAAGGGATATCAAGTGATATTGATATTCATTATCGAAGTCGGATATAGCGGATCCCCGCCGGACGGTCAAAACCCATCGACCTTGCGCTCGCCGGGTCTTCCCTGGAGGCTTGGATTTCAAGACTTCCAGGGAGAAGTGCCATGAAGCCCGTCCGTGCCGTCCTGCTGCTGTCCTTCCTCTGCTCGGCCCTCGCCGGGACTGCGCACGCGCAGGACAACTCGCGCACGCTGCTGATGCAGTGGCTGGCGGATCCGGACGTCTACAAGGAGAACGACGACCTGTTCTTCCTCACCGGCACCGGCAACGGGGTGGTGCTGCCGCTGTACGAGTCGAACGACCTCACGGCGTTCCGCTTCAAGCGCGACTACAACCCGTCCGCGGCGGATCCGACCTACGACTACTGCTTCCTCTGGGCGCCGGACCTGAGCAGGACGGGCAGCGTCTACCAGCTCCACTTCTCCGGCCACCGGGTGCCCAACGGCGCGGCGTGTCCTCCCGCTGGCCAGGAGGTGACGACCTTCGTCGCCACGGCGCCGGACCTGAACCTGGCCTTCGGCGCGCCCCAGCCCATCAACGCCAACACGACCTGGCCGCGCACCACCACCGGCACGGCGTGCCTGCCGCAGGGGTGCAACCGGAACATCCGCATCGACTCGGCGACGTTCAACGACGGCGTGGACCGCTGGCTCTTCTACGTCTGGTTCCAGAACGGCAACAACATCTCCTCCTTCAAGCTGGCCGCGCCCGGCACCGTCTACAACCACGCGGGCCCGGCGGTGTTCGCGACGCCCTCCTACGAGGAGGGCATCAACGAGGCGCCGGAGCTGTTCAAGCGCGACGGGCGCTACTACCTGCTCTTCAGCGGCGGTTGGTACAACAGCCAGTACGCCATGTACTACGTGATGGCGGACACCGTTCCGGAGCTCACGCGGGCGCGGGCGGTGCGGCGGCTGTCACTGCCCTTGAAGAACTCCGCGGGCCGGCTGGTGCAGTCCCACGGCCACAACGTCATCGTCGAGCGGCGCGGCGAGTACTTCAACATCTTCCACGTGGGCGCCTTCGACAGCGCGGGCAACCTCACCTCGCGCAGCACGTACAAGCAGCGCGTGGCGTTCAAGGTGGACGGGGCGATGACGTCGCTCAACCAGGTGAGCGTGCGCTGGAACCGGCTCGCGGGGTACAGCTACTCGCTGGACGTCGTGCTGCGCGACGGGTCGGTGGTGGGGCCGTGCACGTCCGTGGCGCTGCTGGGACAGGCCAACAAGACGGTGTTCGACGGCGTGTGCCGCAGCGCGGGGGACCGCGTGGTGACGAAGGGGGAGATCGCCGCGTTCCGCATCTTCTATTCCAACAACAACGTCTGGGGGCCGTTCGTGGAGAAGGCCTATGACGGCATCTCCGACGACGTGTCGCTGGAGCTGCCCGGCGGCGTCACGCCCTTCGTGGACCTGGAGTGGAGCGAGGAGGAGACGGCGGCGCAGTACTCCATCGACGTGCAGCGGCGGGACACGGGCGCGTGGATTGGCCCGTGCATCGGCGTGACCTCCGTGAACAAGCGCCTGGCCTGGACCTACCAGGGGCGCTGCGACACGCCGGGCATCAACGTGCCGGCCTCCAACATCCAGGCCTTCCGCATCTGCTCCGCGGTGAACGGGGACTGGGCCCATGCCCGCTGCGGCGCCGCCGCGTATGACGGCCGGGCCATGCACTCGCGCATCAACATCCCCTGAGCGCTCGCGCCTGGCTTTCAGCGCGGGGCGAAGCGCTTCGCGGACCGCAGCTTCGCCTTCATGGCCTCCATGTCGCGGTTGCGCGGCGGGGCGGTGGTGACCAGCGAGTCCACCAGCCGGCGCGCGACCTCGGTGACGTCCTCGACGGCACGGTGGAAGGCCTCCTCGTTCGCCTTCGAGGGGGCGCTGGTGCCGCTGAGCTTCCGCACGAACTGCAGGGCCGCCGCCCGCACCTCCGCGTCGGACGCGGGGGGCTCGAAGTTGAACAGCGTCTTGATGCTGCGGCACATGGGCGGGTCCCTTCGCGTGAAGTGCCGCCAGCGTACCCCGCGGCCGCGCCTCCACTCCGGGCCTGAACCCTTGCCGTGGGAATGTGACTTGGCCCATCCCGGGAGAAGTGGTTCTCTAGGGACTCCCAATTATTCCGGAAAGGTTCTTTCCATGCGCAAGCTCTTCGCCGTCCCCGTGACCCTCTTCTCGTTCGCGATGCTCGCCTGTGGCGGCGCCGCGGCCCCCGAGCAGCAGACCCCCGCCCCCACGCAGCAGGAGCAGGGGCTCAACGCCGTGGGCCAGGGCTGTTCGGCGGACACCCAGTGCTCGACGGGCCTGTGCTGGACGGAGTCGGACTCGTATCCGCTCTACAACCCGTATTGGATCCGCGCGGACCAGTGCACCGAGGAGTGCGGCGGCGAGGGCGACAACGCCTACTGCCAGCAGCTGGCCGCGGAGTTCAACGCGCCGTATCCCAGCCAGGCGCGCTGCATCCCCGCGCGCGGCGTCTACGACAACTACCCGTACGACGACGTCTTCTACGTCTGCGACCTCATCCCCGCCGGCCTGGGCCAGGTCCACTGGGTGGAGTAGCCGTCTGACCCACGCCGTCCGGAGGCGGACGAGATGGGGTGCGGCGTCTGGTGGCAGGTGGAGCGCCACACCGCGGTGGAGCTCAGCCAGGGCTCCGCGCCGGAGAGCATGCTCACCGCCACCGTGCGGAGCACGACACCGGCGGTACCCTGGCGGGCGGCGGGAGGGCAGGGGAGCGTGGAGACGGGACGCCCACGCTCCGCGCCCCTTCTCCCGTGAGGCGGGACGGAGCAAGCTGACCTTCGTGTCCCGCCGCTCACAGCTGCTGCTCCTGCTCGGGGTGTCCGTGCTCCTGCACGTGGCGCTCCTCGTGCTGCTGGCGCGGAGCCCGTCCGGCCGCGTCCGGCACCCCGAGCCGTCGCGGCCTATCGAGCTGGAGGTCGTCACCCGGGACGCCCGCCCCGCGCCGCCGGAGCCCGAGGCGAAGCCGCGACCTCCTCGCTCGCCAGCACGCCCCGCGGAGCGCGAACCCTCCACGGGCGCGCGGGCGAAGGACGAAGCGTCAGGGCACCTGGCAAGCGCGAACCCTCCACGGAACTCGCGGCCGAAGGACGAAGCGCCAG
>NZ_JBKGHJ010000509.1:0-5621 GCF_046520365.1 Corallococcus sp. 4LFB | reverse complement strand
CGCACGGAGGCCGCCCCAGCCGCCCAGGCCCCGCGCGAAGACCCCCGCCAGGCCGAAGGCCGCAGACAAGTCCATCGGGCGCAAGAAGACCGCGGGCGCTCCCGCCGCCCCCAAGGGCGCCCGGGCCACGAAGAAATCGGCTTCCAAGAAAACGTTGGGCCGCAAGAAACCCGCGCCCGGGGCGTGAAGTTCCGTTCCCCATGAAGTCGCGCCTGCCCGCACGCCGGGTACGCGCCTCCTCCTCGGGTCCTGTTGGATCGCTCCCCGGCGCGTGAGATAGTGCGCGCCGTGTCGGTACCCAGGACAATGACAAGGGCAGCATCCAGACGGACATCGGGCAGGACGTGATCGACGAGGCGGTTCGCAGCGTCGAGCGTCGGCTGGACGAAGACGCCAGCGGCGCGGGCACGGAGGTGGAGCTGGACGTCTCCGCCCCCGCCGCTGAAGCGGACGCCTCCACCCCCGAGGTCACTCCCCCCACCGAGGACGCGGCCGCGCTCCGCCAGGAGGTGGAGTCGCTGCGCGCGCAGCTGGACTTCAGCCAGACCAAGGCCCGCGAGACGCTGGAGCGCTTGAAGGAAGCGCACGAGCGCGCCAAGGACTTCCAGGACCGGGCCATCCGCTCCGCCGCGGACCTGGAGAACTACCGCAAGCGCGCGCAGAAGGAGAAGGAGGACGTCCAGAAGTTCGGCGTGGAGAAGCTCCTCAAGGACCTGCTCCCCGTGGTGGACAACCTGGACCGCGCGCTCGACGCCGCCGGCAAGTCCCCCGACTTCGACAGCTTCCAGAAGGGCGTGGCCATGACGCGCAAGTCCTTCGAGGACTCGCTCGCGCGCCACGGCGTGAAGGGCTTCTCCGCCAAGGGCCAGCCCTTCGACCCGCGCCTGCACGAAGCCATCCAGCAGGTGGAGACCGCTGAAGTGCCGGCGGGCCACGTCGTCTATGAGGTGACGCGCGGCTTCTACCTCAACGACCGCCTGGTGCGTCCTGCCATGGTCGTCGTCGCCCGCGCGCCCGAAGTCGTCGCCACGCCTCCGGAGCCCGCTGCCGCGGCGCCGGAGGCCGCGCCCGCCAGCACGGAAGCGCCCAAGGCCACTGAAGCAGGCAGCAGCGCGGCGCCCCAGACGTCCGCGCCGTCCGACAGTTCCTCCGGGGGGAGTCAGTAGTCATGGCGAAGGTGATTGGAATCGACCTGGGCACCACCAACTCCTGCGTCGCCGTGATGGAAGGCGGCGAGCCGGTGGTCATCCCCAACAGCGAAGGCAGCCGCACCACGCCCTCCATGGTGGGCTTCACCGACTCCGGTGAACGCCTGGTGGGCCAGATTGCCAAGCGGCAGGCCATCACCAACCCGGAGAACACGGTCTTCGCGGCCAAGCGCCTCATCGGCCGCAAGTACGACTCGCCGGAGGCGAGGAAGGCCATTGGCGTCTCCTCCTTCAAGGTGGCGCCCAGCCCCAACGGCGACGCGTGGGTGGAAATCCGGGGCAAGGGCTACAGCCCGCCGGAGGTCAGCGCCATCGTGCTGATGAAGATGAAGCAGACGGCGGAGGACTACCTGGGTGAGCCCGTCACCGAGGCCGTCATCACCGTCCCCGCGTACTTCAACGACAGCCAGCGCCAGGCGACGAAGGACGCGGGCCGCATCGCCGGCCTCAACGTGCTGCGCATCATCAACGAGCCCACGGCCGCCGCGCTCGCGTACGGCCTGGACAAGGTGAAGGACGCCACCACGGAGCGCGTCGCCGTCTACGACCTGGGCGGCGGCACGTTCGATATCTCCATCCTGGAGCTCACCGCCGGCGTGTTCGAGGTCAAGAGCACCAACGGCGACACGTTCCTGGGCGGCGAGGACTTCGACCAGCGCCTCATCGACTACCTGGCCAAGCGCTTCGCGGAAGCCAACAACGGCCTGGACCTGCGCAAGGACCGCATGGCGCTCCAGCGCCTGAAGGAAGCCGCCGAGCGCGCCAAGCACGAGCTGTCCAGCGCCCCGGAGACGGAGGTCAACCTCCCGTTCATCACCGCGGACGCGTCTGGCCCCAAGCACCTCACGGAGACCGTGGACCGGTCCACCTTCGAGGCCCTGGTGGCGGACCTCATCGACCGCTCCATCGAGCCGTGCCGCATCGCGCTCAAGGACGCGGGCGTCACCGCGCAGGCCATCAACCAGGTCCTCCTGGTGGGCGGCATGACGCGCATGCCGCGCGTGCAGCAGAAGGTGAAGGAGTTCTTCGGCAAGGAGCCCCACAAGGGCATCAACCCGGATGAAGTGGTGGCCGTGGGCGCCGCCATCCAGGGCGGCGTGCTCAAGGGCGAGGTGAAGGACGTCCTCCTGCTGGACGTCACGCCGCTGTCGCTGGGCGTGGAGACCGCGGGTGGCGTCTTCACGAAGATCATCGACAAGAACACCACCATCCCCTGCAAGAAGGGCCAGGTGTTCTCCACCGCGGTGGACAACCAGCCGCTCGTGTCCGTGCACGTCCTCCAGGGCGAGCGCGAGATGGCGGCGGACAACAAGACGCTGGCGCGCTTCGAACTGGTGGGCATCCCGCCCGCGCCGCGCGGCGTGCCGCAGATTGAGGTGTCCTTCGACATCGACGCGAACGGCATCGTGCACGTGAGCGCGCGCGACCTGGGCACCGGCAAGCAGCAGCAGGTGCGCGTGGTGGGCAACTCCGGCCTCACCGAGGCCGAAATCCAGGCGATGATCACCGACGCCCAGTCGCACTCCGCGGACGACAAGAAGAAGAAGGAGCTGGCGGAGCTGCGCAACAACGCGGACGGGCTCATCTACACCACGGAGAAGAGCCTGGAGGAGTACGCCAACCTCCTGTCGGAGAAGGACAAGGGCGAAATCCAGGCGGACCTGGAGCGCCTGCGCTCCGTGCTCAACACCTCCGACGCGGGCGTCTTGAAGGAAGCCTTCCAGCGCCTGGAGGGCAGCGCCTACCGCATCGCGGACGCCATCTACACCGACCAGGCCAAGTCCGGCTGACGCCTCACCCCGGGACGCGGGCCCGGCCGGGTGCAATCACCCGGCCCCCGCGTTCGTAGGCCCGGGGCCGCCTCACTTCCTCCCCGGAGCCTCCCTCATGCAACTGACAGAAGCCGTGATGATCATCATGGTCACCGGCATGACCGTCGGCGTGCCGCTGCTCGGCCTCACGCTGCGCTTCGCCCTCAAGCCCGTGGTGGAGACGTGGCTGCGCGTGCGCGAGGTCCAGGCCCGCGGGCAGGTGGCCGCCGGGGAGCTGGAGGGGCTGCGCGCGCGCGTGGCGCACCTGGAGCACATGCTGGACCGGCACGGCATGCTGGAGCACCCCGTCACCCGGGGGACGCCGGAGCCGAGAGAGCTGCCCGAGCACCTGTCCGCGGTGATGCGCGTGGAGCGCGAGCGCGTCTGACGTCCCACCCGGTGGGCGCTCCATTGCGCCCGGGTTTTCGGGTATTGATGGACGCGTGGCGTTCCAATCCCCGGAAGAAGAGCTGGCCTTCCTGCGCGGCCTGAGGGCCGTGAACCGGATGGCCGACGACATCCTCGAGGACTGCCTGGAGCGGGGGCTGGACCTCGACACCGGCCTGGACGTGTTCCTCACGCAGTGCGCCCGCATGGTGCACGCGAAGGCGGGCTTCGTGTCGCTCCGGGGCACGCGGGGGCCCGTGCTGACGCGCGTGCTGGGCGAGCTGGGCGTGGACGTCTTCCAGGCGGCGCACTGGCGCGGCCCCCGGAAGCTGCGCGAGGGCCGGATGCTCTTCTGCCAGCAGCTCACCCTGGGACGGCTGAACCTGGGCGGGCTGGGGCTGCTGGTGGAGGGGGACTTCGAGGACGGCGGCGCGCGGGTGATGGGGCTGGTGGAGGCGATTGGCGAGCAGCTGGACTCCGCGGTGCTGTCCTTCCTGGCGCTCACGGACGGCCGGGGCCCTTTGGAGCGGCTGGACGAGCTGGACGTGGACGGCACGCCGGTCAACCGCGGGCGCATCGGCCGCTATGAAATCGTGAGGCCCCTGGGCACGGGCGGCATGGCGCAGGTGCTCATCGCGCGCACGCGCGGGCCGGAGGGGCTGGGGCGGCTGGTGGCGCTCAAGCGCATCCTGCCCCACCTGACAGCCCAGCCGGAGATGGTGCAGCAGTTCCTGGACGAGGCGCGCATCGGCCTGCGGCTGTCGCACCCCAACCTCGTGCACGTCTACGACTTCGGCGAGGCGCAGGGCGCGTACTACATCGCCATGGAGCTGGTGAACGGCGTCGACCTGGACCGGCTCCTGCGCGCCAACCAGGGCCCCGTGGAGCCGGCGGTGGCGTCCGCCGTCGTGTCGCAGGCGCTCCTGGGGCTGCACGCCGCGCACACGCTCAAGGGCGAGGACGGCGCGTCGCTGGAGCTGGTGCACCGGGACCTGTCGCCGCACAACCTCATGGTGGGCTTCGACGGCCAGGTGAAGGTGCTGGACTTCGGCGTGGCCAAGGTGCGCGCGCAGCGCACGGTGACGCTGCCGGGCATCGTGAAGGGCAAGCCGCTCTACATGTCCCCGGAGCAGGCGCTGGGCCAGAAGCTGGACGCGCGCAGCGACCTGTTCGCCATGGGGCTCATCCTCTACCAGGCCCTCACGGGCCGGCGCGCCTTCGAGCGCGACGACGAGCTGGCCACCATGAAGGCCATCTGCCAGGAGAAGCTGACGAAGCCCCCGGAGGTGCCCACGCCCCTGTGGAACGTGCTGTCGGTGGCGCTGTCCAAGGCGCCGGAGGCCCGCTTCGACTCCGCCCACGCCATGGCGGACCGGCTGGTGTCCGCGTGTCCCCCCGCGCGCGACACGGCGCTGGCGGCGCTCGCGGGCCGGCTCTTCCCGGAGCGGCTGCGCGACTCGCAGCGGCTGGAGACCGCGGTGGACCGCGCCCGGGAAGCCCCCACCCGCGCCACGCCGCCCGTCCGCGCCCCGCGCTGAAGGCAGCGAAGCGCTGCGCCACCCCCGCACACCGCGCGTGAAGGCGCGGCCCGCGGGGGCGGAGCACAAGGCCTGTCTCCTCGCCCCGTGCCGCTAGGAGCGCTTGAGCGGGTCGATGTCCGGGTTCGCCTTGTAGCCGGCGCGGCGCTTCTCCTCGTCCGCGTTGCCCTCGGTGCGCACCACCCTCACGTCCTCCAGCTCCTCGTGGCGGACGCGGCCCTCCATGCTGCGGCGCTCCTCGATGGGGCGCTTGTGGATGGTGATCTCCTCGTCCGTGTACGCGCGCTTGGTGAGCTCCGCCTCCTCCGCGTGCAGGGGGATGCGGATGGTCTCCTCCTGGAAGGTCGCCACGTCGCCGGGGATGGGGTCCTTCGCCACGCGGCGCACCACCTCCACCTCCTCGTGGCGCAGGGGCACCTCCACCGTCTTCATCTCCTCCACGACGACCTTCCGCACCTGGGCCTCGCCCGCGGAGCGCTGGTGCTTGGTGACGCCCAGCTCCTCATGGTGCGTGCGCAGCGTGACGTCCTCGTTCGCGATGCGCCCCGCGCGCAGGTCGCGGTCCTTGATGCCGGCCTTGTCCGTGCCCAGGCCGGTCCTCGGCACGTCGCCCGTCTTCGCGGTGCCCGTCTTCAGCCCGGCGCCCATCCCGCCCGCGGTGCTGCCCGTGGCCGTCG
>NZ_JBKGHJ010000508.1:0-5630 GCF_046520365.1 Corallococcus sp. 4LFB | reverse complement strand
GGCCGCCGTAGCCGGTGCGGTCCACTCGCGGTAGCTGGCGCGCTCCGGGGCATCTCCTGGACGGTGCCTTCGCCCTGGGTGCGCACGGGACCGGCGCCGTTGGCGTAGCGCGGGTCCCGGTCATCGCGGCCGTAGGGCCCGGAGGTGCCCCCGTCGCGCTCGCCCTCGCGGTCCGCGCGCCACAGGCCGGTGTCGTCCGTGTCGGTGCGCACCCGGGCGAGGCGCATCGCGGCGGCGCGGTGGAAGCGTCCCTGGCGGTCGGAGGGGGGCTCGTCGCGCCCGGGGCTCCAACCACTCACGTCCGACTCCGAGCGCTCGCGTGAGCCTGGCGGCGCCACGTCCGGCGAGCGGTGCGTGGCCATCGCGTCGGTGGGAGGCGTGGAGATGTCCGCGCGCCCCAGGTCATGCCTGCCGTTTCCGTTGCTGTAGTCCTTGGTGCCCATGTGCGTCGCAAGCCTCCTCGACTTGCGAACATGGGAAGCGGACCCGGACGCGCAAAGCTCCAGCCGTGCAGGTGCGGCGCCGCTCGCCCGTCCGCTCTGGGCCCCCAAGGCCTCCGAAGCCTCCGAGGCCCCCGGCGTCAGGCGACGGTGAGCGCGTCGCCCAGGTGCACCAGTCCCCGGAAGTCCTCCAGGTCCGCGCCCGCGTCCGGCGCGGCGATGGCCAGCGCGCCCCGGGGCAACCCTTCGGCCAGCCGGGCCAGCAGCGAGCGGTGGGCCTTCGCGCGCGCGTCCTCCACGCCCGCCAGGCGCTCCAGCCCGATGACGGCGTCCGTGTCCGCGGCGTTGCTGGCGTGCGGCTTCAGGTTGGCGGCGGGGGCCAGGCTGTCCTCGCGCGCCCAGCTGCGGTTGAGCACGTAGCCCGCGAAGGGCAGCCCCTTCGCCTGGAGCGTCTCCTGGAAGAAGGTGGCCTCGCGCAGCGCGGCGGCCTCCGGCGAGGTGACGAGCAGGAACGCCGCGTCCTTCGACGACAGGTGCTCCCGCAGCCGCTCCGAGTGCAGGCGGATGCCGGCGAACAGCCCTCCGAAGGCGGCCACGAAGGAGCGCATCTCCTGCGCGAAGCCGCCGCCGAAGATGCCGTCCAGCACGCGGCCCACCAGCGCCTGCGCGCCCTGCCACAGCCGGCCGGTGCGGCCGGATTCCGGCCCGAAGAGGGAGATGACCCGGTCATCCAGGAAGCGCGACAGCCGGCCCGGGGCCTCCAGGAAGTCCAGCGCGTGGCGGCTGGGCGGGGTGTCCAGGAGGATGAGGTCGTAGTGGCCCTCCGCCAGGAAGCCGTCCAGCGCCTCCGCGGCGGCGTACTCCTGCACGCCCGCGACCAGCTCCGACAGGAAGCGGTACAGCCGGTGCTCCAGGATGGCGCGCGCCGCGCTCTCCGTGGCGGACAGCCGGCGCACCATGCGCTCGAAGACGACGCGCGGCTCCAGCATCCACACGTCCAGCCGGCCCGTGCCGCGCGGGCCGTCCGCGTACAGGCGCTCCGGGGGCACGGTGGTGGGCTCCGCGCCGTTCTCCTTCAGCCCCATGGCCTCCGCCAGCCGCCGGGCCGGGTCGATGGTGAGCACCAGCACGTGGCGCCCCGCGCGGCCGCGGCCACGCCCAGCGCCGCCGCCGTCGTCGTCTTGCCCACGCCGCCCGCGCCGCACAGCACGATGATGCGCTTGTCCCGCAGCAGCCCGTCCAGGTTCATGGCGTGGCCTCCCGGCCGCCATGAGACGCGGCCCCTTCAAGTTTGGACACCAGCAGCTCCGCCAGCCGCTCCACCAGCGCCATGCCCGTCAGCGCCAGCTCCGGCATGCCCCAGTGGGGCACGGACAGGCCCGCGGCCAGCCGCTGCCGCGCCTCCCGCGCGCGCTCCAGCCGCTCCAGCGCGCGCTGCCCCCGGTGCGGCCCGTGCGTCTCCAACAGCCGCTCCAGCGCCGCGCGCGACTCCGGCGTGAAGGGGTCCTCCGGCATGCGGTTGAGCACCGCCGCGGACAGGGGCAGGCCCACGTCCTTCAGCTCCCCCACCAGCGCCAGCGTCTCGCTCACCGGCAGGGGCTCCGGCAGGGTGGTGACCACCACGCCCGTGCGCGCCGGGTCCTGGAGCAGGTCCAGCCCCTCGCGCACCGCTCTGCCCACGGGCCCGCCCGGCATCAGCGACAGGATGCTCCGGGGCAGGGTGGCCAGCGCCAGCGCGTGGCCGGTGGCGGGCAGGTCCACCACCGTGAGCGGGTGCACCATGCGGCCGTCGGGGTGCGTGCGGCGCAGGAGCGACAGCAGCTGGAACATCAGCCCCATCTCCTTGAGCGCTGGGCCCGCCTCCAGGAAGCGCCGCAGGGCCCGCGAGCGCAGCGCGGCCTCCGCCAGCCATTTCACGGGCAGGGTCTCCTCCAGGAACAGCCGGTGCCCCTCCGGGGCCGACAGGCGCACGAAGGACAGGTTCGGGCCCGCCGTCACCACGCGGGGCCCGGCCTCCTTCACGCCCAGGAGCCCCGCGAGCGTGGACGGGCCGCCCTCGTCCGGGGACAGCTCCGCCAGGAGCACCGGCCGGCCCGCCCGCGCCGCCGCCACCGCCAGCGCCGCGGAGAGCGTCGTCTTGCCCACGCCGCCCTTGCCCGACACCAGCACGGCGCGTCTGCTCCACAAGGACTCCAGCACCACGCTCCCATCCTCCGCGCCATCAGCGCGACCCTTCACAGTGAGCAAGGAAGCGCGTCCCGACAACCGGCCGGAGATGCGCCCAGGAGCGGCCGCCCGCCATACCGCCCGCTGGCGAGCATAGCGGCTTTCCGTTCACTCCCCGGCGGCCCCCGCGCCGCGCTGACCCGGGCATGACACAAGCCCGGGCCGGCGCCCCCAACGCCCGCGCGTGGGAAGTCATGACGCGACGTGCGAGGAATGACCCGGCCCGGCAGGCCACGTGGGTCGCCGCCAGGGGGGAACCCGGAGGGTTGTACGGGGGGAAACCCTCTGGAAAGAGGGGTCACGGACTGGTGACGCCCCCCGGGTTTTGAGTACCCTCTGGCCCTCTGCGTGGGAGAGGGCATGGCGGTGCTGCGGGAGTGGGTCTTCGGGACACAGCGTGTCTCGCTGGAGTCCTCCGACATCCTCTGGACGAAGGTCCGAGGCTCGTTTTCCGAAACGGACGTGCGGGAACTGGTGGACGTGTTCCACGAGCTGGGGGCGGGCCCGGACAAGCCCCTGTACCTCGTCGTGGACCTGAGCAGCTCCGAGGGGCTGTCGGTCGCGCCGCGCAAGTACCTGGCGGAGCACGTGCGCCCCACGTGGTTCCGCGGCGTCGTCTTCTTCGGCGCCAAGCGCACGCACCGCGAGGTGCTGCGCGCGCTCGTGGTGGCGCTCAACTTCACCGGCGACGCGAAGCTGGAGGCGGAGTTCGTGGACTCGGAGGCCCAGGCCCGCGCGTGGCTGGAGGCCCACCGGCGCCGTCAGGACGGAGCCCCGCCGGGCTGAGGCCTCAGTGGACGGCCCAGCGCTCGGCGATCTCCTCGCACGCGAGCACCACGTCCCCCAGCCGGCGGATGTGCGCGCGCGGCGCGACGAACAGCGAGCCCGCGAACACGTCCACCACCGTCATCAGCCGGTGGTCCGCCGGGCCCAGCCGGCACAGGTGCTGCTCCGCGAAGCGCTGGAGCAGCGTGCCGATGTACTGGCCGCTCCGCTCGTCCAGCGGGTGCGTCTTGGAGAAGTAGAGCTTCATCAGCCCCACGCGCGGGTTGCCCTGCTTGTCCAGCCGCTGCACCACCACCTCCGGGCGCACGCTGATGGTCACGCCGGCCATCTCCAGCACCGGCGGCTCCGCGCCCACCGCGCTGATGATGGCGTCGTCCAGGTCCAGCCAGGGCACCAGGTCCGCGAAGCGCTCCAGCGCCTCCGAGCACAGCTGCATGCGCTGCGCCTCGAACTCCGTCTGCGGCACCGCGCAGGCGAAGCGGCGCTGGGCCTCCCGCAGCACGTTCAGGTCCAGGCCCCGGCAGAGGAAGTCCGTGATGGCCTGGGACGCCTCCGGATAGCGCAGGTACTGGGGCTCCGGCGGGTGCTTCTGGTCGTGGATGATGCGCTTGCGGCGGGCGGGCGTGGCGACCAGGTACTCGCCCAGCTTGTTCACCGAGACACGCGGCAGTTCACGGGTTTCCGTCATGAGTTCCCCCTCTGGAAGGCTGTCGGAATGGGTACACAGTACAGAGGGGGTCTGACATCCAATGGACAGCGGAGCCTTGTCCCAAAGGGCAGGTTCGCGCCGGGGCGCTTCCCTGGGGTGGAGGGGTCGGGCGTAGGGTTCCTCCAGTGAAGCGGGGGGAGGACCGAATGGAAAACCAGACACGCGAGTGGACGTGTGGCGCGCACCGGATTCGCATGACGGCGCCAGACGTGTTGCACACGAAGTACACGGGCGTCGTGGGGCTGCAGGACGCGAAGTGGGCGCTGCGGGTCTACGAGGAGATGGCGGCGAACGGGCCGTTCTACCTGGTGGCGGAGGTGCCGGGGTCGGAGCTGCCCACCGAGTCCCGCAAGTTCCTGGCCAACAACGTGCGCGCGGAGTGGATGCGCTCGGTGGTGTACGTGGGCTCGGACCTGTCGCAGCGGGTGGTGGGCAAGGCCATGTCCGTGGCCATGCTGCTCACCGGCCACGCGGCCAGCTTCGACACGGTCTTCGTGGACACGATGGCGCAGGCCGAGGCCTGGGTGGACGCGCACCGGCTGGATCACGCCCCGCGCCGCGTGGGCTGAGCGCGCCCCCGGCGCCGCCGGACTCCGGACGTGACGAAGGGCCAGGATGGGGCGGGAAGCCCGGGTCCTGGCCCTCGGTGTTTTCAGGGGCTCGCGCGGTCCTCAGCGCTCGCGGTCCGGCATGCGGTCCGGGTGGCCGTAGCGGTAGACGTCGGACACCGGGTTGGTGCCCGCGTCGCTGCGCGGGCCGTCGCCGTCCGGCATGTCGTCGAGCGAGGACCCCGGCGCGCGCGCGCGCGGGTCGTACGGGTGCAGGCCGCTGGCGTGGTGGCGGCGCGGGTCGCGGTCGTCCGGGTCGTCCACGTCCTGCGCGGTGCGCAGGTGGACGCCCCGCTCGTCGGCCTCGGTCCGCTCGCGGCGGGGGCTGGGCTCGTCTTCTTCTTCCTCCTCGGCGCGGGAGCGCTGGGGCTTCGGGTCCTCGTGGGGCGCGGAGCCCTGGCCTTCGCGCGGGGGTTCGCCGCCTTGGCGTGGGTGGGTCGGACGCCCGTAGAAGTCCTCGGCGGGCTGCGGGGGTGCGGGGCGTGGGTCGTGGTCGGCCATGAAGAGGTCCCTCCGTCGTAGGAAGTTCTTCATCCCCCCTGCCGTCCGGCAACCTGCTCCCGGAGCACGCGCCGGGCCTGGAGGGCAGGCAGCCGGGCGTCGAGGCCCTCGCCGTGCACGGTGTCAGGGGGACACGAGGAGGATGCCCCCGGCGAGCGCGGGTGCCTCGTCATCTCCGATGGCGCGCACGTGGCCGTAGCCGAGCTGCCCGGACGTGTTGAGGCCCCAGCACAGCGCACGGCCGGAGGAGAGCACGGCGCACGTGTGCTGGCCGCCCGCGGTGATGGCCGTGGCGGGGGGCGCCCCCCACGTCGATGAAGGCGGCGCCGGGGCGCGGACAGGGGAGCGGCGTGTTGGCGT
>NZ_JBKGHJ010000507.1:0-5669 GCF_046520365.1 Corallococcus sp. 4LFB | reverse complement strand
CGCCAGCGACTGGTGGGGCGAGCGCTCCCGGCGCGTCGACGCGGCGCAGGCCATGGCCTCCGCGGCTGCGCTCCTCGACGAAGGCCGCGCCCTGGACGCCCGCATCGAAGCGCTCCGCGCGGAGGCCTTCACCGCGTTCGACACGGACCGCTCCGCCGAAGCGGAGGCCGCCTGGGCCCAGGCCCTGGACCTGGGCACGAAGCAGGCCCGCCGCTACGAGGACGCCAGCGCCCTGCTCGAAGCCGCGCGGACGCGCGTGGGCCGGGGCTCGAACAAGGCCCTGGATCAACGCGTCGCCGAGGTCCTCCTCCAGCGCATCCTCGTCGCCGAGCGGGACCGCGAGCCCGGCGTCCAGACCGCCCTGACCCAGCACCTGGAGGAGCTGGACCCGAGCGGCGCCGCGAGCCGGAAGCTGACCGCCCCCGTCCGGATGGAGCTGGAGAGCGTTCCGCCCGGCGCCGTCATCCACGTCGAGACCTTCCAGCCCACCCCCGGCGGCCCCCCGCGCTGGTCCGAGCCCCGGGCCTTCGGCACGACGCCCATGACCTCCGGCCTCACGCTGGAGCCCGGCTCACACCGCCTGACGTTCACGCTGCCGGACCGGCCTCCCGTCCGCCACCCCGTGCTGCTCACGCGCGGAGAGACCTTCCGGGCGAAGGTGTCCATTCCCGAGCACGTCCCGGAGGGCTACGTCTACGTGCCCGCCGGCCGCTTCCTCTACGGCAGCGGCGACGCGGAGACCATCCGCCGCACCGTCATCCGCACGCGCCCGATGCACCGGCTCACCACCGGCGCCTTCCTCATCGCGCGCCACGAGGTCACCTACGCGGACTGGCTCGCGTGGCTGCGAGCGCTGCCCGCCTCCGAGCGCGCCGCGCGCAGGCCCCGGGGCACCAACTACTTCGGCACCATCGAGCTGCGCCCGGCCACGGACGGCACCTGGACCTTCCACCTGGAGCACGAAGGCGTCACGTACCAGGCGAGGGAAGGGGAGCCGCTGCGCTACCAGGACCGCACCCTGCGCGCCGAACAGGACTGGCGCCGCTTCCCCGTGTCCGGCATCTCCTGGGAGGACGCCCGCGCGTACGTCGCCTGGTTGGATTCCACCGGCCGCCTGCCGCGCGCGCGCCTGTGCACCGAACGCGAATGGGAGCGCGCGGCCCGGGGCGCGGACGGCCGCGACTATCCGCACGGCCCGGTGCTCGCGCCGGATGACGCCAACTTCGACGCCACCTACGGACGCAAGCCGCGCGCCTTCGGCCCGGACGCGGTGGGCTCGCATCCCGCGTCGGACAGCCCCTTCGGCGTGGCGGACCTGTCCGGCAACGTCTGGGAGTGGCTGGTGACGGACACGAACGGCTCGCCCGCGTACGGCGGCGGTTCGTTCTACCAGGACGCGCTCACCGCCCGGGCCCTCAACCACGGCGACGGCGAGCCGCGCACACGCTTCCCCTTCATCGGGATGCGCGTGTGCGCGTCCGTGCCCTGACGCCCCAGGGCCCGGCGACTCAGAGGTCGCGCCCCGGCAGCTGCCCCACCGCCGGCAGGTAGCCCAGGTCCTTGACGAACGCGAACCCGGACGGGGCCTGCGTGGACGTGGCGAAGACGCCCGGCGTCAGCAGGGACCGCCACAGCTTCAGGGGCCGGCGCTGGCCCGCGCTGGTGACGTCCACGGCGCTGTAGACGTAGCCCTCGATGGCGCGGTCCCCGTTGATCATCTTGAGGAAGTAGCCGGCGGCGCCGTCACACGTCGACCTGTCCGTGAGCAGGTAGCGCCCGGTGCCGTCCACGCACCGGTACAGCGGCTTGATGAAGTTGCTCATGCGCGCCCGGATGTTGGCGGGCAGGCTGGGGGAGAGGATGGGCCCCTCCTTGCGCAGCGCGGTGAACGGCGTCACGTCCGCCACCCCGTTCGCGTCCAGGTCCAGGTGGATCCCAGACACCTTGCCGCCCCCTTCGAGGGTCGTCGGATCCACCGTCACCGAGGTCGTCGTCACGTAGTGGTTGTTGGCGTCCTTGAACGTCACCAGCGACCGGTCGATGAAGAGCGAATAGGACACGAGCAGCGTCGCGTTGGCCTGGGCCGACAGGTTCATCCACTCGCACGGCCGCGTCGCGCGCGGGGCCAGCAGGAGCTTGCGGTTCACGCACGTGGCCTCCAGGGGCAGCGAGTCCCAGCGCTTCTTGCCCAGGCATACGGGCCGCACGTCGCCGCAGTCATCCACCTTCCACACGGCCTCCAGGGAGTAGCCCTCCAGCGTGGCCGGCAGGTTCCCCGCGTTCAGCAGGATGGCTTCCTGCGGCCCCATGAACTTCAGCGGCGTCCCGTCCAGCGTGTTGCTGCGCCCCTCGCCGCAGTAGTCCGCCGTGGCCATGCGCGTGCACAGCTGGTGGTACTCCATCGCCACGTCCAGGGGGTAGCTCGTCGCCCAGGGCGGATAGCCCCAGTCGATGCACTTGGCGACGACGCCGCCGCCCACGAAGAACGGCAGGCTCGCGGTGCCTTCGTTCTTCGCCGCGCAGGCGAAGGTGAAGTGCTCGGAGTTGGAAAGCAGCTCCCCGCCCGCGGACCAGGCGTGGGGCGCCGCGAGCGCGAAGCCGCTGCCCGTGGGGCACAGCGGCTGGGACTGGCCGTCCTCCGTGGCCGCCGTCACGCGGTACTCCCAGAACGCCTTGCCGTCCGCCAGGTTCTGGGTCGTGCACGGAGAGACAGGCCCCGTGATGCTCTCGTGACAGCGGGCCTCCTCGATGGCGAGCTTCACGGAGCGCCCCTCGAAGGGCGCGCGGAAGACCGCGCCCACGAGGTCGGTCCCCTCCAGGAACCAGAATGGAGGGTTGGCGCCCGAGCAGGACTGGAGGCCCACCAGCCGCCCGTTCAGCATCACCGCGGACTTCGTGCACGTGAACCCCGCGGGCGAAGAGGCGGGCTCGAAGGAGCTCAGCGGGATGTTCACGGTCTCGAAGCGCTCCGAGCCGTGCAGCCGCGTGCCCTGCGCGCTGTTCACCGGAGGCGGCTCCGCCTCCGCGCCCAGGGCCGTCAGCATGCCCACCGCCAGACACCACCGCTTCAGCATCCTGCCACTCGCCTTCATGGGTCCGTCTCCCGCTGGCCTTCGAATCCGTGGGGCGCACCGTCGCGTCCCCGCTGACAGGGGAACGGGCAACCCGGCGGTTCTTCACGACGCGTGTCTGATTTGTCCCGGGTGTGCAAACCTTGCCGTGGATGCAATCGCTGCAGGGCCACGAACGTGAGGAGGCTGTGCAAGCCTTGCACGCCTGGCGCGCGGCGCGATGCGGCGGGCGTTCCAGCTTCCTTGCCCCGGCGGCTTCCCCCAAGATGCATTTCCCCCGCATTTTCCCCCGCATTTCTTCCGCAAAGAGGAGGGGAGCATGACCTTCCACCGCCGTGGCCTCGTGGCCGCGCTCGCGCTGTTCACCCTGGCCGGCCCCGCCCTGGCGCAGGCCCAGGCCACCCCGCCCAAGCCTCCCGCGGATCCGGACGCGGAGCGCGTCGCGTACATCCGGTCGCACTACACGAAGTACGAGGTGCGCATCCCCATGCGCGACGGCGTGAAGCTCTTCACGGCCTTCTACGTCCCCAACGACGCGAGCCCCCAGAAGCGCTACCCCGTGCTGCTCACGCGCACGCCGTACTCGGTGGGCCCGTACGGCGCCAGCCGCTACCCCCGCGCCCTGGCCAACCAGGCCTTCGAGAAGGACGGCTTCATCTTCGCCTTCCAGGACGTGCGCGGGCGCTACCTGTCCGAAGGCGAGTTCGTCAACGTGCGCCCCCACCGCGATGGCAAGCGCGGCAAGGACGTGGACGAGAGCAGCGACACGTACGACACCATCGACTGGCTGGTGAAGCGCGTGCCGAACAACAACGGCAAGGTGGGCCTCTGGGGCATCTCCTATCCGGGCTTCTACTCGTCCGCGGGCGCCATTGATTCGCACCCCGCGCTCAAGGCGGTGTCGCCGCAGGCGCCCATCGCGGACTGGTTCTGGGACGACATGCACCGGCATGGCGCCCTCAACCTGCAGCTGACCTTCAGCTTCTTCGCCGCCTTCGGCAGGCCGCGCCCCACGCTCACCGACGACACGGAGTGGAAGCCCTACGACTTCGGCACCCCGGACGCCTACCAGTTCTTCCTGGACCTGGGCCCGGTGGCCAACGTGGAGCCCCAGCACTTCAAGGGGGACGTGGCCTTCTGGAAGGACATCGTCGCGCACCCCAACTACGACGCCTTCTGGCAGGCGCGGAACCTGCTGCCGCACCTGAGGAACATCAAGGCGGCGGTGCTGGTGGTGGGCGGCTGGTACGACACGGAGGACCTCTACGGGCCGCTGCGCACGTACGCCGCCATCGAGAAGCAGAACCCCGGCATCACCAACACGCTGGTGATGGGCCCCTGGCCCCACGGCGGCTGGATGCGCGGGGAGGGCACGTCGCTGGGGGACGCGGAGTTCGGCTTCCCCACCAGCACCACGTACCAGGACCTGGTGCTGGCCTTCTTCCAGCAGCACCTGAAGGGCGGCCCGGACGCGGCCGTGCCGGAGGCGCTCGTCTTCGAGGGCGGCGCCAACCGCTGGCGCAAGCTGGACGCGTGGCCGCCCCGGGGCACGAAGCAGACGCGCCTGTACTTCCAACCCCAGGGCGCGCTGACGTTCCAGGCGCCCACGGTGGCGCAGGCGTCCCAGGCGTCCCAGGCTTCCCAGGCTTCCCAGGCTTCCCAGGCTTCCTTCGACGAGTACGTGAGCGACCCGGCCAGGCCCGTGCCGTACACGCAGGACCTGAGCCCCGGCTGGTCCAAGACGTACATGACGGAGGATCAGCGCTTCGCCTCGCGCCGGCCGGACGTGCTCACCTACCAGACGGCGCCGCTGACCCAGGACCTCACGCTCGCGGGCCCGCTGGAGGCGGAGCTGTGGGTGTCCACCACCGGCAGTGACGCGGACTGGGTGGTGAAGGTGGTGGACGTGAACCCCGGGAAGCTGCCCGGCTGGACGAAGGAGCAGGAGCACTCCGGCGAGCGCAACCGGGGCGCGCAGCAGACGCTGGTGCGCGGAGAGCCGTTCCGCGGCCGCTTCCGCGACAGCTATTCCCAGCCCAAGCCCTTCACGCCCAACGAGGTGACGAAGGTGAAGTTCGTCATCAACGACGTGTTCCACACCTTCCAGCGCGGCCACCGGCTGATGGTGCAGGTGCAGTCCAGCTGGTTCCCGTTCATCGACCGCAACCCGCAGACCTTCGTGCCCAGCATCTACGAGGCGAAGCCGGCGGACTTCGTGCGCGCGATGCACCGGCTGCACCACACGGCGGCCTGGCCCAGCGCGCTGAAGGTGAACGTCCTGCCCGGCCTGGACGAGTAGTTCCCCGGTCCCCCCGCGCGCGGTCTGCTAGGCTGCGCGCCCGCCACCAACGCGGGCGGCCCTTTTGCCGGGCCGCGCGCCACGCCACGCCATGACGGGAGGGACATGACCGGTCACGACCGGCCCGACGCCGGGCGGTGCTGCTCGACGGAAGCCTGGGGGAGGGGGGCGGCCACGTCCTCCGCTCGGCGCTGTCCCTGTCGCTCATCACCGGCCGTCCCTTCCAGCTCACCGGGCTGCGCGAGCACCGCGAGCCGGCGGGCCTGCGTCCCCAGCACCTGGCCTACGTGCGCGGCGCG
>NZ_JBKGHJ010000506.1:0-5675 GCF_046520365.1 Corallococcus sp. 4LFB | reverse complement strand
CCAACGCCGTGCTCGTGGGCGAGTCCCTGTGCGCGACGCCGACCCGGGCCGCGCCCTGCGCCGGCTGCTCGGCCTGGAAGGCGGCGGGCCATGAACGTCCTGGTGAAGGTCTGCGGCGTGACGCGCGTCGCGGACGCGAAGGGCGTCTGGGCGGCGGGGGCGGACGCGATGGGGCTCAACTTCCATCCGGGCTCGCCCCGCTTCGTGGACCTGTCCACGGCAACGGCGCTCGCGCGCACGCGGCCTCCGCTGGCCGCCATGGTGGGCGTGTTCGTCAACGCGACGCCGGAGGACATCCGCGTGCGCGTGCGCGAGTGCGGCCTCACCGCCGTGCAGCTCCACGGCGACGAGCCCCCCGAGGCCTGCTCCGGCTACGGCGTGCCCGTCATCAAGGCGCTGCGCGTACGCGGGCCGGACGACGTGGCGAAGGCCCGGAGCTACGTGGGCGTGGGCGACGTGGCGGGGCTGCTCCTGGACGGCGCGGCCCCGGGCTACGGCGGCGGCGGCGTCACCTTCGACTGGTCGCTGGTCAAGCAGCTGGCGGACTGTGGCCTGCCGGTGCTGGTGGCGGGCGGGCTCAAGCCTTCGAACGTAGCCGAGGCCGTGAGGGCCACCCGGCCCTACGGTGTGGACGTGGCCAGCGGGGTGGAGTCTTCCCCTGGCATCAAGGACCTGGACGCGGTGCGCGCCTTCGTGCGCACGGTCCGGTCCCTCAACCTTTGAGGAGTCATGCCATGACGACGGACACTGCCGTGGGCCGCTTCGGCCGTTACGGCGGACGCTATGTGCCGGAGACCCTGGTCCCGGCGCTGCTGGAGCTGGAAGAGGCGTACGCGAAGGCGCAAGCGGACGCGTCCTTCGGCGAAGAGGTGACGCGCGTGCTGCGCGAATACGTGGGCCGCCCCACGACGCTCACGCCCGCGCACCGCCTCACGGAGGCCTGGGGCGGCGCGCAGGTGTGGCTCAAGCGCGAGGACCTGGCGCACACGGGCGCGCACAAGATCAACAACACCGTGGGCCAGGTGCTGCTCGCCCGGCGCATGGGCAAGAAGCGCATCATCGCGGAGACGGGCGCGGGCCAGCACGGCGTGGCCACCGCCACCGCGTGCGCCCTCTTCGGCCTGCCCTGCGAGGTGTTCATGGGCGCGCTGGACGTGGAGCGCCAGGCGCTCAACGTCTTCCGCATGCGCGCCCTGGGCGCGGTGGTGCGGCCGGTGGAGTCGGGCTCGCGCACGCTCAAGGACGCGATGAACGAGGCCATGCGCGTCTGGGTGTCGCAGGTGCAGGACACCTACTACGTCATCGGCAGCGCGGCGGGCCCGCACCCCTACCCCACCATCGTGCGCGACTTCCAATCCGTCATCGGCCGGGAGATCCGCGCCCAGACGCTGGCCGCCCTCGGCCGGCTGCCGGACGCCATCATCGCGTGCGTGGGCGGCGGCTCGAACGCCATCGGCGCGCTGCACCCCTTCATCCCGGACACGGCGGTGCGGCTGGTGGGCGTGGAGGCGGCGGGTCACGGCCTGGGCTCCGGCCAGCACGGCGCGTCGCTGACGCTGGGCACGGAGGGCGTGCTGCACGGCTCGCGCTCGCTGGTGCTCCAGGACGAGAACGGCCAGATTCAGGAGGCGCACAGCATCTCCGCGGGCCTGGACTACCCGGGCGTGGGGCCGGAGCTGGCGCACCTGGCGAAGACGGGCCGCATGGAGGTGCGCACCGCGACGGACGACGACGCGCTCGCGGCCTTCTACGAGGTGGCGCGCACGGAGGGCATCCTCCCCGCGCTGGAGACGTCGCACGCGTTCGCGGCGGCGCGCTCGCTGGCCCGCGACATGGGCAAGGGCAAGCACCTGGTCATCAACTGCTCGGGCCGGGGCGACAAGGACGTGGCGACCATCTCGGCGCGCGGCGTGCCGCCGGCGACGGGGGTGAAGTCATGAGCGCGGAGCTGGGCAAGGCGTTCGCCCGGGCGAAGGCCCGGGGAGAAGGCGCGCTGGTGGCGTACGCGATGGCGGGCGACCCGGACCTGCCCAGGTCCGTGGACGTGTTCGCCGCGATGGTGGAGGGCGGCGCGGACGTGCTGGAGATTGGCGTCGCGTTCAGCGACCCCATCGCGGACGGCCCCGTCATCCAGGCCGCGTCGGAGCGGGCGCTGAAGGCCGGCGCCACCCTGCGCCGCGTGCTGGACGAAGTGGTGCCGGAGGTGCGCCGCCGCTGTCCGGAGACGCCGCTGGTCATCATGACGTACGTCAACGTGGTGATGGCCATGGGCGAGGAGCGCTACGCGAAGCTCGCGCGGGAGCGCGGCATCGTGGGCACCATCCTCCCGGACCTGCCTCCGGAAGAGAGCGCGGGCATCCGCGCCGCGTTCGACAAGGAAGGCATCGACCTGGTGCCCCTGTGCGCGCCCACGACACCGCCCGCGCGCGCGGAGGCCATCGCGAGGGACGCGCGGGGCTTCGTCTACTGCGTGTCCGTCGCGGGCGTGACGGGCATGCGCGCGGAGCTGCCGCCGGACCTGTCGCAGCGGCTGGACCTGGTGAAGCGCGCCGCGTCCGTGCCGGTGGTGGCGGGCTTCGGCATCTCCAACGCGGAGACGGCCCGGCCGCTGGTGGCCCACGCGGACGGCGTCGTCGTGGGCAGCGCCCTGGTGAAGGCCGCCCACGCGGACGGCCCGGCCGCGGCGAAGCAGCTCTGCGCGGACATCAAGCGCGGCCTGAAGCGCTAAGGTCCCCTCCGCGCGCCGGACGTCTTCCGGCGCCCGGAGACCGGACATGCACACCCCGCCCACGCTGGGCCCCACCCTCGAAACGCCGCGCCTCATCCTGCGTCCCCCCACGCTCCAGGACCTGGACGGCTTCGTGGCGATGATGGCGGACGAGGAGACCGCGCGTTACATCGGCGGCCTCCAGCCCCGCTCCAACGTGTGGCGCGCCGTCTGCGCCATGGCCGGCTCCTGGGCCCTCCAGGGCTTCGCCATGTTCTCCCTGTTCGAGAAGTCCACCGGGAAGTGGGTGGGCCGGCTCGGGCCCTGGATGCCCGCGGACTGGCCGGGCCCGGAGGTCGGCTGGGGCCTGTCCCGCGACGCCTGGGGCAAGGGCTACGCCACGGAGGGCGCGGCGGCCACCATCGACTGGGCCTTCGAGCACCTCGGGTGGACGGAGGTCATCCACTCCATCTCCCCGCCGAACGAGCCGTCCAAGCAGGTGGCCCGCCGGCTGGGCTCGCGCTTCCTGCGCATGGGCATGCTGCCGGCGCCCTACAACGACCACGAGGTCGAAATCTGGGGCCAGAGCCGTGAGGAGTGGCGAACACGGAAGCGGTAGCCCCGGCACTTTTTTCCTCCCGTCCCGCCACGGGCTGACACAGATTGGCGCCATGAACTCACGCGCTCCCCAGCTGGTCCTCGTCCGTCACGGTGAGACGGAGTGGAGCCGCAGCAGCCAGCACACCGGCCGCACGGACCTGCCGCTGTTGGAGGAAGGCCGCCAGATGGCGGAGCAGCTCCATGCGCCCCTGAGCGCGTGGCGCTTCGCCGCCGTGTGGACCAGCCCGCTGTCGCGCGCCCTGGAGACGTGCGTGCTCGCGGGCTACGGCGACGTGGCCCAGAAGCGCGACGACCTGATGGAGTTCGACTACGGCGACTACGAGGGCCGCACCGGCGCGGACATCCGCACCACGCGCCCGGGCTGGACGCTGTGGGCGGACGGCGTCCCCAACGGGGAGACGCTGGAGGAGGTGGGCGCCCGCGTGGACCGCGTCATCGCGGCGGCCCGCGCCCTCCAGGACGACGTGCTCGTCTTCTCCCACGGGCACCTCCTGCGCATCCTCGCCGCGCGCTGGCTGGGCCTGCCCCCGGACGGCGGCAGGCTGTTCCACCTGGGCACGGCGTCCATCAGCGTGCTGGGCTCCGAGGCCGGCGGCAGGCAGCCGGTCCTCGTGAGCTGGAACGACACCACGCACCTGAAGGGCTGAGCGCTACAGCTTCCCCTCCAGGAAGTTGCGCACCAGCGACGGGCCCTCCGGCGTCAGCACGCTCTCCGGATGGAATTGCAGCCCCACCACCGGCCGCGTGCGGTGCCGCAGCGCCATCACCAGGCCGTCCTGGCTCCACGCCGTGGCCTCCAGCTCCGCGGGCATGGAGTCCGCGGCCACCACCAGCGAGTGGTAGCGCGCCGCCTGGAAGCCCTGCCGCACGCCCGTGAAGACGCCGGTGCCTTCGTGCCGGATGAGCGCCGCCTTGCCGTGCACGGGCTCCGGCGCGCGCACCACCTGCCCGCCGAACGCCGCGCCAATGGACTGGTGCCCCAGGCACACGCCCAGCACCGGCACGCGCGCCTGGGAGATGGCCGCCACGCTCACCCCGGCCTCGTGCGGCGTGCACGGCCCCGGGGACACCACCAGGTGTGACGCGCCCGACGCCGCGACGCCCGCGGCATCCAGCGCGTCGTTGCGCACGACCTTCACCTCCGCGCCCAGCGTGTAGAGCAGCTGCACCAGGTTGAAGGTGAACGAGTCGTAGTTGTCGATGACGAGGATCACCGCCCGCCTCCTTCGCGCGCCAGGCGCAGCGCGGCGGCCATGGCGCCCGCTTTCGCTTCCGTCTCGTCCGCTTCCTTCATGGGGTCCGAGTCCGCCACCAGCCCCGCGCCGGCGGTCCACATCGTGCGGTCGCCGTCCACGAAGAAGGTGCGCAGCGCGATGGCCACGTCCAGCGTGCCGCAGAAGGACAGGTAGCCCACCGCGCCGGCATAGGGCCCGCGCCGCATGGGCTCCAGCTCGTCGATGATCTGCATCGCGCGGATTTTCGGCGCCCCCGACACGGTGCCCGCGGGGAAGGTGCTCGCCAGCGCGTCCAGCGCGTCGAAGCGCGGGGTGTCCAGCTTGCCGCGCACCTGGGACACGATGTGCATCACGTGGCTGTAGCGCTCGATGATCATCAGGTCCTCGATGCGCACGGTGCCCGGGGCGGCCACGCGGCCCACGTCGTTGCGCCCCAGGTCCACCAGCATGATGTGCTCGGCGCGCTCCTTCTCGTCCGCGAGCAGCTCCTTCTCCAGCCGCACGTCCTCGGCCTCGGAGCCGCCCCGGCGCCGCGTGCCCGCGATGGGCCGCACCACCACGTCCCCGTCGCGCACCTGCACCAGCAGCTCCGGCGACGCGCCCACCAGCGCCCGCGCCTCGCCCAGGTCCACCAGGAACAGGTACGGCGACGGGTTCACCCGCCGCAGCGCCCGGTAGAGCGACAGCGGCGGGATGGCGCCCTGCGCCTCGAACCGGCGCGCGAGCACCGCCTGGAAGCAGTCCCCCGCGCGCACGTACTCCTGCACCTTCTCCACCGCCCGCGCGTAGCCCTCGCGGTCCCAGCACGCGACGGGGGCCGGCGCGTTCTTCTGCGAGGGCGAGGGCGCGTACGCCTCCGGAGGCAGCGGCCGGCGCAGCCTCTCCGCCATCGCCTCCGCGCGCGCTTCCGCGTCCTTCAGCGCCTGCGCGACGCTGCCGTGCAGCGCGGGCCGCGCGATGGCGATGGCCTTGAGCGTCTGGGTGCGCGTGTCGTGGGTGACGAAGTCCTCGGCCACGAGCCACTCGGAGTCCGGGAAGCCCGTGTCGCGCGGGTGGCGGTCCGGCACGCTCGGCTCGAACCAGGACGTGGCGTTGTAGCCCAGGTAGCCACG
>NZ_JBKGHJ010000505.1:0-5679 GCF_046520365.1 Corallococcus sp. 4LFB | reverse complement strand
CGCGGCCGGTGGCACGCCTCCGCCGGCCGTGGCGACGGCTCCGGCCGCCACGCCCACTCCGCCTCCGCCCGCGGCGGAGGTGAAGCCCGCCAGCACGACGCCCAACATGGGGACGGCGGTGGCGCGGGTGGATTCGCGCAACCATCGCAAGACGGGCTCCAGCGGAAGCCGCGGCTCGCAGCGGGATGACGACGACGGCGACGCGATCACCGTGTCGAAGCCTTCTTCCTCGTCGTCTTCGTCGAACTCCGGGGGCGGGGATGACGACTTCGACGAGCTGTTCGGCACGAAGAAGACCTCGACGACGAAGCCCGCGACCAGGACGACGGCGACAGCGTATATCCCGCCTGAGCCGGGAGGCGGCACGCTGGAGCGCCTGCAGCAGTCGGACATCATGCAGGTGGTGCTGAGCAACAAGCCGTCCATCGTGAAGTGCGTGAACGAGCAGAAGCAGAAGGACCCGTCGCTCAGCGGCAAGTTGGTGATGCGCTGGACGGTCCAGACGAGCGGCAGGACGACCGCCGTCTCGTGCCGCACGGACGAGTTCCGCTCGAGCTACATGGCCACGTGCATCACGGGGCTCATCAAGAGTTGGTCGTTCCCGAAGCACCGGAAGCAGGGCGACCCCATCGACTTCCCGTTCACGTTCTGAGTTCCAGGAGCGACATCGCCGTCACATATGACGGCGATGTCGCTGTGACGTGCGCCTCGATTGTGCGCTTTCGTGAACAGTGAATTTCCCTGGGTTGGAGTCGTAGGAAGGTCGGTCGACACTCGTTGACACGTCTGGAGCGAGGGGACTAAAGCCCGCTCGACTTCAAACCCGGTGTCTGGAGTCAGGTGGCCGGAGACACCGGGCGACGTACCCCATCCAGGAGGAAGTTCCGAATGCAGCTGCGCAAGATGATGGTGATGCTCGCCGCTTTGAGCTCGATGAGCCTGGCCCTGACGGCCTGTGGCGATGACGCGACGACGGCGGAGACCTGTACGTCGGACACCGACTGCTCCTCCGGTTTCTGCAACACGGCCGCCGGCGTGTGCATGGACACCTGCGAGAGCGGCTCGGACTGCCCCGACGCGGAGAAGAACTGCGCCCCGCTGGCCGGTGCGACGAACACGCAGAAGGTCTGCCAGTGCCAGACCAACCAGCTGTGCAATTCGGACGACTCCACCAGCCTGGTCTGCGGCACCGTGTCCAAGCGCTGCGAGGAGCCCGGCTCCACCCCCGCGGGCTGCACCAAGGACGCTGACTGCGGCGCCGGCAACACCTGCAACACCACCACGGGCGTGTGCAGCCCGGCCGCGACGACCTGCTCCGGTGAGGGCCAGGCGACGTGCGCGTACGGCAGCTACTGCAGCGGCACCACCTGCACTGCGGTGCCGGCGCCCACGTGCGAGAACTTCGATCCTACCAAGGGCGGTAAGACGCCTGTGTGGAACGCCGGTACGTCCACGGGACCTATCATCTACAGCGTGACCAAGGTTTCCGTCGGTACCGACAGCTTCTGCACGTCGCCTTTGATCACCTTCAAGGCTCAGGTGAAGGCCTACATTGACTCCGATTCCTCCGCCACCTTCCCTGCGCAGAGTTCGGGGTTGCCGGGCCTTCTGTATGTGACCGTGGACGGCGAGGAGCAGTCCGGAATCAACCTGATCCGGCCCTCTCAGTACTCGACGTCAAACGCTGGAAAGACGGCCCAGTTCACCATGAACTTCTGCCGTCCTGCGGATGCCACGACGCTTTCCATCGGTCTGTACTTCACGGGCGGAAACGAGATCTGCGGTCAGATCACGAAGTAGGCATCCAGCATCCGGTTGCAGACATTGACGCTGCCTCGTCCCGCTACAGGGACGAGGCAGTGTCATTTCTGGCCTCAGAGAACACTGCTTCTAGAAGGGCGCTTCAGGCACAGGTTGAATCAATTAAGAGTTCCTCCGTCTTTGTTGAGGGCAACATTGATGGGTCTGCGGGCTTCCGCCCGAAGGAAGGACAAGCTTATGTCGGTGAATGTGGTGACTCGCTTTGTCGTCATTTCCCTGGTTTCAATTGCCGCCCCCAGCCTTGCTTCGGAGGTGCAGCTCTCGTGTCCGGCAGGCACCGTGCAAAAGGGGAAGACGACCAAGAATGAATCCGTCTACTGCGTCAAGACTGCCTCAACAGACATCAAGCCGAAGCTGCATGGGCCCTACGTGGATTTCTGGCCCAACGGGCAGAAGCAGTCGGAAGGGCTGTACCTCAACGGATTCCGCTCGGGACATTGGACGTATTGGGATGCCAATGGCGTGAAGACCGGGGAAACCGAGTTCGTCGCAGGCGATTATCACGGGGAGCGCGTACAGTACTTCGCGAACGGCAAGCCCAAGATGATCGAGCAGTACCGGAATGGAATCCGGAATGGCACGGTCCAGGAGATGAGCGAAGACGGCAAGGTCGTCCGTGAGAGCCACTTCGAGAAGGGCAAGGAAGTCGCCGCCAAGTAGCCAAGCGGACGTGGTCATGAGGGCCCCAGCCTGCTTCCCGGGCTGGGGCCCTTCGTATTGCGGGGCTTTCCCTTGGCGCTCCGGCCAGCTAGGAACAACGCTGTGAAGGCCCCCTCCCTTGTTCCAGTCCTCTCCGCTGTCCCTGTCTGCACGGTGCCGCAGATGGGATTGCGTGAGCTTGAGCGTATCCGGCTCATCCTGAGAGGTGGCTCGGTCATCGACTGGCGGCGCATGCACTTCCAGACGCGGGACGAGGTGGACCGGTTCCTGCGCCTCTGTCAGCTGGACGTGTCGCGGCCCTATGACGATGCCTGGGCGCGGACGGTGCTCGCCGATGCGGTGGAGTACCTGCGCAAGACCTTCGACTACCGGGTCGCGGACGCAGTGGCCCAGCCGGAAGAACTTCATGACCTCTTCCTCTTTGCCTCAGGGGCCAAGGGGCTTGCCCGCTATCGGCGGATCGCCTGCATCGTCCTGAAGGTGATGCACGTCATCCAGCACATCGAAGGGCGCGACCTGCTCTTCCGGCTGGCTGCCTCCGAAGCCGAGCTGGCGGAGATGGTCACGGAGAAGGTGCTGGGCGTTGCCCGTGAGATGAAGGAGATGGGCCTTCCCATCGTGGAGTTTGCCCACTCCATCAAGACGCGGGACTCACTGATCACGAAGCTGATCGCGAAGAAGGAGACCGTGGCGGCACAGGTGTACGACCGCACGCGGTTCCGGGTCATCACCCGCAAGCGGGAGGACCTGCTGCCGGTCCTCTACTTCCTGACGCAGCGCCTGTTCCCCTTCAACTTCGTCGTCCCGGGACAGACAGAGAATACGCTGCTGCCGTTCAAGGGGCTGCTGGAGGAGAACCCTCACTTCGAGCAGTTCATCCCTCAGCTCCACCTGGATCGGGACTTTGAGGACCGCGAGGATCGGGCGGGGAACGCCTTCTCTGGGAGCTCCTACCGGGTCCTCAACTTCGTCGTGGACCTTCCGCTGCGGATGGACCCCTACCTGCCTCCGCCTGAAAGTGACACCCGCCCTCGGAAGGGACGGGTCACCTTCGCGCTTGTCGAGTTCCAGATCGCGGACGAAGAAACAGCCCGACGCAATGAACTCGGGGACAACGCTCATGAAAGCTACAAGCGACGCCAAAAACGGCGCGTCCTCAACCGGCTGAGCCGAGGACTTGTTGTTCCCAAGCGTCAGGGATGAGCAACATCACTAGGGATGAACCGACCTTGATGTGCCACTCGCGCCTTCTGAACCCCTGCGCGAGTGGCTCATGGCTGCCCTCAGTCGTTGAGCCTGAACGTGTAGACGTTTGCTGACGACGCATCCTCTTCGACAAAGGAAATGAACGGTGTGCCTGACGTGCTCAGTGCCAGGGATGGCTCTGTTGCGGAAGTGCTTGTCCCGGTCAAGGCAGTGAGCGGATAGCCGATCGACTGCCATTGATTGGAGATCCATCGACTGATGAGAATGCTTCGCTCCGATGCGATGATTCCGCTCCACGCGAGCGTGTGAGGAGCTCCTTTCATCATACTCATGACTGGCGTGGTATTGCCTGTCGTGGAAGTGCTGACGAGTGATGGAGTCGTCCATGCGTTGCCTTCCCAGCGCGCCCAGTAGACCTGTCCATCAGACGTCGGCTGATAAGCTGACTCGACCCAGGCAACCCAGGGCCGTCCGTTGCCATCAATGGATATCGTCGGTGTCCATGCCAACGTCCCCAAGAGCCGACCGCCTAGGGGCAACCCGTCATTCTCAACGACGGCGACTTCACGAGTGCCATCACCTGTGCCACTGTAATTGAAAATGGTGTAGGCTGTGAAGGTTTGATTTCCTGAAATCAAGGCAGCGGGGTCGTACGTTCGGGTGTATCCGCTGGGGACCGGCAATGTCGAAAGCGACCAGGAGGAAGCTCCCCCCGTGAGCCGATAGTGTCTGACAAGGCCTTCGCCCTCATTGCTGTAATTGGCGTACAGGCTTAGCGTCCCTGATTCCTCAAGGCCCAGGGTCGGCAAACTGAGAGACTCCGAGCCGGGATAATAGGGGAGGACAATTGAAGGCAGCGCCTCCCATGTGGTGCCATTCCATGCCCTGGAGAAAATGCTGTTGATTTTTCCATCCCCCGAGGCTTCATGCCATGCGACAACGGGGCGATTCGACTTGTTGATAATCAGCGTAGGGTGACCAGCGTCGGTTCCTGCCGCACCCAATCCATTCAGTGCGCCCCCCAGGAGGGTCCATTCGGCTCCTGTCCAGCGAGCCACATAGACGTTGCGGGCGACGCCATCGCTTTCCGTCCAGGCAATGACGGGTTGATTTTCAAGGTCGAGCTTCAAAACGACTTCATTGGCGGGCGTTGTCCCGCTCACCGCGCTGAGGGCACCACCCAATGGCAGCCACGTTGGCACCGAGAAGGACCAACTCGGGGTGCTCACTAGGCCGTTTCCTGCCAAGTCCGTGATGATGCCTGCCGCAGCGGCGAAATCGACCTGAACGGTGCTCGGCGCCGACAAGGCGCTCAGTGGCGTCACCGTCAGCGTCCTTGCATCCGCGGACAGGGCAACGGATTTGGAAATGGCATTTCCGGTGCCCGTCTTGAGCCCCACCGCCGCCTCCGTCACCGAGAGTGGATTCATGGGTTCACTGAACGTGACCTGGATGGCCTCATGGACCCCCACGGTCGCCGCATCCCGGGCGGGCAGGAAGGACGCCACGGTGGGCGCGGTCCGGTCGACGATGACCGTTCGTGCCGTACTGGTGAAGACCGCTCCACCTCGGGTCGCGCGGATGGACAGTTGGTACGTGCCCTCGGCCTCGGAGGTGGTGTCCCAGGTGAACGAATAGGGGCTCCCCGTGGGCTTCACCAGCACGGTGGCGTCCTTCAGGAGCTCCACCTGCTCCGCCGCGCCTCCTTCCACCGTGAACTGGAGGAGCAGGGGGCCTCGCGTGTACGCCTTCCCAGGCGTGGGCACGACCCAGTTCACCACCAGGTCGCCGGGCTTCCCGACCGTCACCGTCAGCGTGGCCTGCTTCGTGACCGTGCCGCTCTTGCCCTGGAGCGTCAACGTGTAGGCACCGGGCACGGTGCCCGCTCCCACACGGATGCTCAGGGTCGCGCGCGTTTCTCCCTTGGGCAGTGTGAGTGCCTGGAGCTCGATGCCCGCGGGCGGGGACACCAGGCTCCAGGTGACGGCACCT
>NZ_JBKGHJ010000504.1:0-5741 GCF_046520365.1 Corallococcus sp. 4LFB | reverse complement strand
CTCGAAGAGGTGCGAGCGAGGCCCGCCCAGCGTCCGCCAGGCCGGGTCGCTCCAGCGGCGCTCCTGGTCGCGCGCGGCCTCGCGAAGCACGGGCCCATGCAGGGCCGGGGTCGCGCCCTTCAGCGACGCGAGCCGGGCCGCCAGCTCGCGGGCGGGATTGGAGGAGGCGGGGCCCCGGGGAACGACGCCCGGTGCACGGGGCAGGGCCGCGGAGGACGAGGGTGTGCGCCCGGAACCCTTCCGGATCGAGGCCTTGGCGGACGCCTTCGAGCCCTGTTCACGGATGCGCACGGACCCCCCCCGCACCATCAGTGAGGGGACGCTAGGTCATCTCCACGTCCAGCACCAGGGAGGCCCGGATGGGATGTCCATGACTGCTCCAGAAGCGGTGGAGCAGGTCGAAGTCGTAGCTCTCCTGGACGCGAGGCGTGAGCTTGCGGCCATCCAGCTCGTGCGGAAGGCCGCGCGCGAGCAGCCCATGGAGCACGCCGAGCAGCTCGTGTTCCTCCTCCGCGCGGTTGGACCACGCGGAGACGATGAAGCCCAGCCGCAGCGCGCCGTTCTGGGTGACGGCCAGCCGGTAGAGCGCGAGCGACACGGCGGGCCGCTTCCCCGCGAGCGCCTCCCGGGTGGGAGAGCCGTGGAGGATGTGGACCTCCTTGAGGAAGTGTTGTCTCAGCTGCGTGTCCAGCGCCTCCTGGAACACCTCCGCCACGCGGCGCAGCCGGGTCCCCGCGTCCGAGGGAGCGTCCGCCTCCGGACGCCGGGACAGCCGGCCCAGCTCGTACAGCTCCAGGGCGACGGCGCGCTCCAGGTGCTCCTGGGCCAGCGGCGCGCCGGCCTGTTCGGCGAGGAAGATGGCCTTGAGGGCGGCGTTGCGGATGTCGCCGCCCGCCAGCCGGTGCCGCTGCGCGAGCCCGGCCACGTCCAGCGTCCCCGCGCGAGGCACGCCCTCCGGAAGCATCAGCTCCCAGATGCGGCGGCGCTCCTCGACCTCGGGGAAGGGGAACTCGATGCGCGCGTGGAAGCGGCGCAGGAACGCTTCGTCGATGGCGGTCTGGAGGTTGGTGGCCAGGATGATCAGCCCGTCGTGGCGCTCGATGCGCTGGAGGAGGAAGCCGACCTCCAGGTTGGCGAAGCGATCATTGGCGTTGCTCACCTCCGTGCGCGCGGAGAACAGCGAGTCCGCCTCGTCGAAGAACAGCACGGCGCCCGCGCGCTCGCCGTGGGACAGCACCTCGTCGATGTTCTTCTCCGTCTCACCCACGTACTTGCTGACGAGCCGCGACAGGTCGACGACGTACAGCGGCCGGCCCACCGCCTGCGCGATGACCTCCGCGGCCAGCGTCTTGCCGGTGCCGGAGCGTCCGGAGAACAGGGCCACCGGGCCGGTGTTCAGCCGGAAGCGGCGCGACAGGCCCCGCTCCTCGGCGACGCGGTCGCGCTGGGCCACGTAGAACAGCAGGCGCTCCAGCGCCGCGCGGGTCGTGTCGCGCACCACTAGGTCCGCGAACGTTCGCGACGTCTCCATCCGGTAGCCATGGCGCAGCGGCACCTGCACGAGCCGCGACGCGGCGGCGCGAAGGGCTTCCGCATCACCCCCTGGAGCCGAATCGAACACGCGGCGGATCTCCTGGAGCCCGCCCCGGAAGCCAGACGCCAGCCGTCCCGCGTCCGCCTCCGCCAATGACAGTCCACGGGCCCGGGCCTCCTCCCTCCACAGGGCCCGCCGCTGGATGAAGCCTGGCGCGGGAGCTTCGTGGTGTGGCACGGCGACAGGCTGCGCGGAGTCCGCGAGCACCAGGGCCCGCCCGCCGAACCGCTGGCACAGGCCGGACAGCGTCTCCGTGACGGAGAGCGCCAGCCCCCGCTCACACCCGGACATGTCCAGGGCCAGCAGGGCACCGCGCACGGAGGCCAGGCGCCAGACGGCCCGGGCCGTGGACGCGGGCTCCAGCGTGCCCGTCCACCGGGCGACGACCAACGGCATGCCCGCCTCCGCGGCGAGCCCCAGCGCCACGCCCAGGCGTTCACCCTCGCCGTGCACGACGCCGAACGTCCCCGGCGCCGCGCGCTCACCGGACGGCGGGGAGTCCGCGCCATGCCACTCCAACGGGAGGTCGCCCAGCACGGAGGGACGGGGCAACTCCAGCAGGGCGTCGCGGACCTCCGGAGCCAGGTCCACGGGGCGGAGCATGGGAGGAAAGGCGCCCGCGCCCGTCTGCAACAGGCCGGCGCCCGCGAGCAGCCCGCTGTCGGTCAGCGACGCCATCAAGCGCTGCGCGCGAGCCGGCGTGCGGCCCAGCACGGTGAGCAGCAGCCGCTCCACGTTCCAGCCCTGCGCGGTCTCGTCCTGGAGCACGGCGAACAGGCGCGGGTAGCGCGGCTCCAGCCACGCCGCGAGCAGCAGCAGCAGCGCCTCCTCCTCCACGGTGTCGACGCGCAGCGAGGCCCGCAGCCGGGCGAAGGGCAGGGGAGGCGAAGCACCCAGGAGCGGCGTCTCCGCGAGCGCGGTGCTGAAGGCCAGCTCCGCCGCGGAGGGGCGCACGGTGGTGCGCACGGCATCCCAGCCGCTCTCCTGCTCCCCCCGAAGCTTGGACGCGCGGTCCTCCTCCAGGTCACACACCTGGACGAGCAGCGCATCCAGACGCCTCAGCGTCTCCCCCCACAACGGATCCATGGGCGCCTCCGGCCGGACAGCATACGGGGCGTCCGGCGGATCCGGCCATCCGGGGGCGCCAGGGGCGGTGCCACTGCGTTGGTATTCCGCCAATGGATTGGAGGAAGTGCTGACCGGGTGGCGGGGCGGGTGGTAGAGACCGGCACATGACTCAGAGCGGTACTGAAGGGGTGTCGGCCCTGGAGTTCCGGGAGGCGATGTCCCGTTGGGCGAGCGGGGTGGCGGTGGTCTCCGTCCGGGACACGGACGGGGTCGCGGCGACGACGGTCAGCTCCTTCAGCTCGCTCTCCCTGACGCCTCCGCTGATTGTCCTGTCGCTGCAGCAGTCCTCCCGCACGCTCAAGCGCGTGGAGGCTGCCCGTCGCTTCAGTGTGAGCGTGTTGTCCACCTCCCAACGCGACGTGTCGGTCCGCTGCGCGAAGGGGGAGGCCGAAGGCCTGGTGTTCGACGAAAGCGCCTTCGTGCAGGACAGCCTGGTGGGTCTGGCGTGCACTCTGTTGGATGTGCACCGTTACGGCGATCACCTGTTGCTGGTGGGCCGCGTCGAGCGCATCCAGCGGGGAGCGGAGGCAGAGCCGCTGCTCTACTGGAACCGGGCGTATCGCGCGTTGACGGCGCACCCGGAGCCAGGGCCCGCCCCGAAGTCGTGAAACCGAAGACGAACCTCACGTAACCCAGAAAGGACGCACCCGATGCCCTTCACGCTGCCCGAGCTTCCGTACAAGAAGGACGCGCTGGCCCCTCACATGAGCGCGGAGACGCTGGAGTTCCACCACGACAAGCACCACGCGGCCTACGTCAACAAGCTCAACGAGCTGACCGCGGGCAAGCCCGAGGCCGCGAAGTCGCTGGTGGAGGTCATCCTCAGCAGCGACGGCCCCGTGTTCAACAACGCCGCCCAGGTGTGGAACCACACCTTCTTCTGGAACTGCATGACGCCGACCAACGGCGGCGGCAAGCCGACGGGGGAAGTCGCGGAGGCCATCAACCGCGACTTCGGCTCCTACGAGGAGTTCAAGCGTCAGTTCGCCGACGCCGCCGCCACGCAGTTCGGCTCTGGCTGGGCGTGGCTGGTGCAGGACAGCAGCGGCAAGCTGTCCGTCATGAAGACGGCCAACGCGGACCTGCCGATGAAGCACGGCAAGAAGGCGCTGCTCACCATCGACGTCTGGGAGCACGCCTACTACATCGACTACCGCAACGCGCGCCCCAAGTTCATCGAGACCTTCCTCACCAGCCTGGTGAACTGGGACTTCGTGAACCAGAACCTGAAGGCCGCGGACGTGAAGTGATGTGAAGCAAAGGGAACCGCGCGGCCCGGCTGGGTCCGGAGCGGCGCGGTTCCTTGAAGGACTGTCATTGGGCGGAGGGCCTTGCGCCGGCCAATCCCTCCACCAGGAACAGCCGCGAGAGCGCCTCGCTGTAGCTGTAGGCGTAGGACTTTCCGTCCGCGGAGAGCGCCAGCGTCATCACGGAGATGAGGCCCGGCATGTTTCCCTGGGCGGGGACGGTCAGGTGCGGCGTGCTCGCGCCGGTCCTCACGTCGACCCTGGAGACCTGCACCGGGAGCGAGACGCGTCGCAGGTAGAGGGCTTCTGCGCTCGCGTCCCAGCCCACCACGGTGTGGCCCGTGAAGCGGCCGGGGACGGTGCTGCGCGCCTCGCCCGTCGGGGAGAACACGCGGAGGTTGCCTTCCGCGTCCACGGCCGCGAGCCGTGCTCCGTCCGGGGAGATGGCCGTGTCGAAGCCCGTGCCTTCCGGGGTGATGGGCGTGGGGGCTCCGGCACCGGGTTCGAAGACCCACAGGCGGGCGCGATGGCCCTCCTCGTTGGCGCGCAGGAGCAAGCGCTTCCCATCCGGGAACCAGCGCGCGGTGAGCACCGTGGCGACCGGCGCGAGCGACAGGGACCGCGGCTCCCCCGCGCCCGTGGGCAGCAGCAGGTACTCCATCCGCTCGCCGTAGCGCGCCGTCAGCACCTGCTTGCCGTCCGGAGACAGCGCCATGGGAATGCCGTCTCCCAGCCGGACCGGAGGGGCGCCGTCGGTGGTCCGCAGGTACGCCCCGTAGGTGGGGCCCTCGACCTCTCCTCCCTCCGCGAAGACGAGCGTCCGGCCGTCGCGGGACAGGTCGGTCATGAACGAGGAGTCCGACCACGCCAGGTCGCGCTCCGCCCCCGCCTGACCGACCGCGAGCCCGGTGCGGATCACCGGGTGGTCCACCAGGACGGTGCCCTCGCTGGAGATGTCATGCAGCAGCATCCTCCCGGCGATCCTGTCCACCGGCCGCAGCGCGCCGCGCAGGTCGACGGCGAACAGCTCGGAGTCCGCGCCCGTGCGGGAGGCGGTGAACCAGACCTCGCGTCCATCCGGAGCCCACGCCAGCCCGCGGACGCTCGCCCAGTCCGCGGAGAGCTCCCGGGGCGGGCCTTCCTTCTCCAGCACCCAGACGCCGCCCCGGTCGTCCTTCGGGTGCGCGTGGAACAGGAATGCGATCCGCGCTCCGTCCGGAGACACGCGCGCGTGGCTGATCCACCCCTGGGACTCGAAGCGCACCGTGCCGGGAGGCTGCTCCAGCCGGAAGCTCTCGCCCACGCGGCGCACCACCGCGAGCGGTCCATTGCTGCGCCCCCAGTCCGCCTCCAGCACGCCGTCGAGCACGGCCCTGGGCGCGCCACCGCCCAGCGGCATCAGGCCCAGCGTCCCGCTGCCATGGTCCGCGTCGAAGAAGCGGGGCTCCAGCAGCACCGCCAGCTCTCCGCGTGACGACGTGGCGAGCACGTCCGCGGGGTAGCCCATCGGCTGTGACAGCGGGCGTTCGGTGCGCGCGCTGTAGAGCTCCGCGCGTCCTCCCTCCCACGCCGCGCCGTAGAGCAGCGTGTGGCCGTCCGCGGAGAACCGCGCGTTGAGCACGTGGCCCCGGCGGAACGTGACGGGGCGGTACGTCGGGCGCGACGCCTGCACCACGGGCGCCGCCGGCGCCGTCTGCCCGCGTCCGAGCGCCAGGAGCGCGCCCGGCCACGCACAGCAGCACGACGGCCGCGGCCGCGAACAGGGCCGGGCG
>NZ_JBKGHJ010000503.1:0-5784 GCF_046520365.1 Corallococcus sp. 4LFB | reverse complement strand
ACGAGCCCCCTTCGAACCCGCACCGCGTCGCGCCGCTTCACCGTGGCCACGCGCGACTACTTCGGGGCCGTGCTGCTGCCGGGCGCGCTGGAGCTGCTGGGCCGCGAGGCCCCCGGCGTGGACCTGTCCGTGCTGCACGTGGACGGCCACACCTACCCCGCGCTCCTGGAGACGGGCGCCGTGGACCTGACCGTCGTCTCGCCGCCGGTGGAGGCCGGGCCGGGCCTGCGCCAGAAGAAGCTGCTCACCGAGGACTTCGTCTGCGTGGTGCGCAAGGAGCACCCCACCGTGCGCCGCACGCTGGACCTGGACACCTACCTGAAGCTGTCCCACATCCTCATCAGCCCGCGCGCGACGGCGTGGGCGCGGTGGACCTGGCCCTGGCCAGGCGCGGCCTGCCCCCGCGCCGCATCGCCCTGCGGGTGCCCTACTTCCTCATCGCCCCGCTGGCGGTGTCGCGCTCGGATTACGTCCTCACCGCGCCCCGCCGCCTCATCGCCGCGTTCGGCGAGGCGTACGCACTCCAGGTGTTCCCCCCGCCCATCCCGGTGCCGACCTTCGACATCCTCCAGGTCTGGCACGAGCGCTTCGACGGCGACCCCGCCCACCAGTGGCTGCGCGGACTCGTGGCGCGCGCCGTCAACGCGGTGTCTCAAAACACCCGGAGTTCACGAAGGGTGCGGCGCGCGCCAGCTTCCTGACACTCGCGGGGCGCGGCACTGAACGTCAGTACACAGGTGGGGGAGCATCGCATGGGGGGCTTCGTGTAGGGTGCTTCGCATGAATCCTGAGAAGCTTGTCTTCGCCCAGACCGTCGACGCGCTCTTCGTCCGTGCGCTGGAGAACCGCCTGACGCCTGCGTGCCGCGAGCACCTGAAGCGGGCGGGGCTGGACCTCGACCGCAAGCTGGAACGCACGTATTCGCTGGAACAGTGGCGGGAATTCCTGCGCATCGCGGCCGGCCACGTCTATGGCGGCGTGCCCGCGGAGGCCGCGTACTACTCCCTGGGCGAGCGCTTCATGGACGCCTACTTCGGCACCTTCTTTGGCCGCGCCCTCCTGGGCGTGGGCCGGCTGGCCGGTCCCCGGCGGATGCTGCTGCGGGCGGACGTGGGCTTTCGCGCCGGCAACAACTTCAGTGAAGTCAAAATCGTGGAGCGCGGCGCGACGTCGCTGGAGCTGTGGATGAACGACGTGCTGGCGGATCAGCCGACGTTCGCGGCGGGGTTGCTGGCGCGCGCGGTGCAGTTGTGCGGGGGCTGGCGGGTGGTGGCGCTGCCGGAGGAGTTCGACGGCACGGCGGCGACGTTCCACCTGCGCTGGAGCGAGGCCCCCGTCGAGACGGCGCTCAGCGCCACTGAGGATGGGTCCGCAGGCGACGCTCGACCTCAGGCGTGAGGGTGGCCCCATGCGGGGCCCGGGAGGACGAGCGCTCCCAGCGCTCCAGCCACCGGGTCCCCAGCGGGGCGGCCAGGGTTTCGTAGCGGGTCGAGGCCACGGTGGTCTCCCCCTTGGCGCCGGTGGACACGCCGGCGCCCACGTAGAACCCCGCGAGCAGCAGCGTGACGCGGGTGGGCGTGGCCGCGCTGTAGGTCATCAGCAGGGCGCCCTCCCCGTCCTCCCGGCAGTGCCGGCGCACCCGGGCGAGCACCGCCTCGGTCCACATGTCCGGGTTGGACGCGGGTGAGAACGGGTCGAAGAAGACGAGGTCGGCGGGGGGCAGCTCCGCGTCCAGGAAGGGCACCGCGTCCCCCAGCTTGAGCTCCCACCGGATGCCGGGCTCGGTCCAGGCGCCGTGCTTCATGAGGCCCTCACAGGCCTCGCGGAACGGCTGGAGGAACGGGAACCCTGTCGCGTCCGCGAGCGCCAGGCGCAGCGGGGCCAGGTCCACCTCGAAGCTGACGACGTGCAGGTCGCGGGCGCGCTGGGGGCCCAGCTCGCGGGCGCGGGTGAGCGCGGCGACGGCGTTGGTGGCGGCGCCCAGGCCCACGTCGTGGATGACCAGCGGCGGGCCGGGCCTGCGCAGGCGGTCCGCGAGGCCGGGTTGGTCCACGTAGAGGCGCAGGGCCTCCTGCCACGGCCCCACCGCGGGGTGCATGACCTCGCCATGGCCCAGGTGGCGCACGGCGCGGTGGCCGTTGCGCAGGGTGACGAGCTCGAAGTCGCCGTCGCGCGGAGGGGAGGGCTCGGACATGGGACTCCTGGCCTGGAGGGGACGTGTGGGAAAGGATGGGTGCCTAGCATGAGGACCCCAGGGCAGGAACATCGCGGCGCGCTTCACGGAGAGGACGTGCGGCACGGGGAGGCGCCCTCTCCGGGAGGCCGGGTGCGGCTGTCGCTCCGGGTGGAGGCCGGGACGCGGCTCATCCAGGAGGCCGCGTGGGAGGCCCCGGTGGACGCGAGGCCTGCGCTGGCCGCGTGCCTGGAGTCGCTGTGTCAGAACGCGGTGGGCATCGGGGTGGACGTGTTCCTGCGCTTCGACGACTTCCACCTGCGGGCGGGCTGTCCGGAGGAGCTGGAGGCGACGGAGGAGGCGGGGCTGGCGGTGCGGGTGTTCCGCCTCGCGTTCAGCCAGTTCCATCCCCGGGCCACCGGGCCGGCGTACCTGTCGAGCGGGCTGGTGCTGGCGAAGCTGCCCGGGGCGTGCGGCCGGAGTGGGAGGAGCCGGGGTTCTACTTCGCGCACTACTACCGCGAGGAGCTGTGGCCCGCGGCGGTGGAGGAGGCGCGCCGGGGCGGCGTGCTGGGGCCGCGCGCGGCGTGCGCGTACGTCGACGCGCTGCTGGCGAAGGCGGACGACACGGTGGAGCTGGACTGGCCCGTGGAGCAGGGCACGGCGACCTGGGAGTGGCTGACGCGCGTCTGTCTGCCGGCGGTGACGGGGAGCGCGGAGCGGACGCGGCAGCTCCTGGAGGGCGGGTACGGGGGCGCGAGCGGCACGGGGAGCTTCCCCTTCGGGCACCTGGACGGAGGGCCGTGGCATCCACCGGACGGACTGGCTGAGCCCGAGGACGTGGGGCACGCGGAGTTCATCCTCGGGGACCTGGAGCACCTCTTGCCGGAGCTGCCGAAGGACGGCGTGCTCCTGGCCGCGCCCCGCTGGATGGCGGTGGGACAGACACGGGATTCACCCGCGCTGCGCCGGGCGGACATTTCGAGCGAGGAGGCGGGAGGCTTCGGCCTGTTCAACGCGGCGGCGCATGACGTGGGCGAGGACGATGATTGAGATGCGATTGCTGGGTGGGCTGGTCGCCCTGCTCTGCCTGTCGTGCGCTTCAGGGCCGACGCGCTATGCGCAGACGGACTCGGCGACCAATGGATGCTTTCGCAATCCCACCTGCTACACGCAGCCGGGGGATGAGGCGTTCCTGCCGTGGGTGGACAAGGCCGCCAGGGCGGCGGCGACCGCGGGGGCGGCGATGCGGCTGCTGGAGGCGGCGGATGTTGCTCGCATCGAGCACCTGTTGGTGGAGTGCGCGAAAGAGGCGAACCGCGTCGTCAACGAGCGTGAATACGGCGAGGGGAAGTACCCGGACGACGCGGAGTGCATGCGAGTGGTCGGCCAGGACAAGGACGGCAGTCCCATCCGACGGCAAGCACAGCTGGGCAAGTTGAAGCACGCTGTTGCCTTCGCCTGCATCCAGCGAGAAGTCCTCCGGCTCTTCCCCGAAAATGTCTCGATTGAGCCTCGCTACAGCGGCGACGCAAAGTCTGGCGGCCCTGCTTTGACGAACCAATGGACGGGCTCGAAGAAGCCCGACGTCGTCCTTCATGCTACGAACCAGCCGCTCCAGATCCAATGCATCTTCGACCTCAAGTTTCCGTGCACAGGGAAGAGCAAGGGCGAACCATTCACCAACGGCGACACTCTAAGACAGATGTCTCGCTATGCGGCTCTGGGAGGGAAGTGCAAGCCCGCCATCATCACGCCCCAGCTAGGAGTCGTGCGTGAATAAGTATCCGTTCCTTCAACACTTCGCCTCTGTACTTCCCAGGGTCCAATTGGTCGTGCGCATCGTCTTCTACTTGCCGCATGACCACAGGGCGCTGGCACCGGTCCTTCGACGGACCCTCGACACCTATCTCAAGTTCATCTCTGCCGGTGGCGGAGCACTGACCTCGGGAGAGGATCCCGATATCAGTGAGGATTCGTTCCCACTCACTCCAGACACATGGGAGGAGGTATACAAAGAGTTGGAGAACGCTCGCTTTGGCCCAATGGAAGACAGGGATCAAGACTCCATCTGGTTCCACATCTTGACCAAGCGGGGCTTCGACACATGGGTCCATCTCGTTGGCGGAGAGTCGGATCCCACTGGCTATGAATTCAGCTTCCGCTCCCGGCTGCCCTGGCGAGAGCCATCTGGTGAGTCCAGCGTCCTGAGCGTGAAGGTCCCCATGCAGTTCCTGGAGGACCAGGGGCCCGAGAAGGCCTTTGAGCTGGCACAGGCGCTGGCGGAGCCACTTCCCTTCTCCACGGGCCATGCCGGACTGTCGCTGTCATTCACCCGTGGCAGGTCCAGCCTCCTTCCCCTCCTCAAGGACCCTCTGGTCCGGCACCCCGGCTGGGACGTTCCACGCGAGAGCACCTGGGGCATGGAAGAAGGAATCGACGGCATCCACTGGATGAGCTTCCTGGGAGCTTCCCTCCTCGACACCATGGGAGGGCCGGAGGCGATCCGCGCCCGTCTGCAGCATCCGGAGACCACCGTCCAGGAACTCACCGGGGGCCGTGCCGTGATCCGCCTGGGCCCCGCTCCGCTCGCCGGGGACACCAAGCTGAATGAACCGCTGCCGGCGTACCGCGAGCTGGCCCGGTTCCTGGAGCCGTGGCTCCTGCCCTCCCCTCCTTTCACCTCCTTCGAGGGCTACACCCCGGAGGAGATGCGCCACTGGTGGCGCCGCTTCCTGGAGCCGCCCCCGGCGCCGATCTCCGATCCACGCGATGGGTGACCACGCAGGATTTTTTCACGCATTGCCCCACTGCCCGGCGCACTGATAATCCGCCATCCGGAGTGTTCACGTCGAGCGGCGGGCCAACGGTCACGTTCGCGCCAGCCCTCGCGGATCGGGGTTTCATCGATGCGATCACAACGCGCTGTCTGGAGCGGGCTCCTGGTGTTCTGCGCGAGCCTGGGCCTTCTGTCGTGCGGCGGCAACGAGCGCCCGGCACCGGAGGGCGCCCGCGCCGCGACCTCCCGCCTCGCGACGGCGCCGGCCTGGTACGCCACCGCGTCCATGCCGGGGCCCCGCGGGCAACACGCGGCCGTCCTGCTCCCGGACGGGAGGCTGCTGATCATCAACGGCGTCAACCGGAACGGGTTCGTGACCACGGCGGACGTGTATGACCCGGCCACCGACGCCTGGAGCTCCGCGGGCGCCACCGGGATCCAGGGCAACATCACGCAGGCCGTGCTGCTGCCCACCGGCAAGGTGCTGGTGTTGACCGACGGCTCCCCCGCGGGACGTCTCTACGATCCCGCGACGGGCGCCTGGACCGCCACGGGCAACATGTCCACCACCCGCGGCATCCCCACGCTCACGCTGCTGGGCACGGGGCAGGTGCTGGTCGCGGGCGGCACCGGCGCTAGCGGCGTCCGGCTCACGTCGGCGGAGCTGTATGACCCGGCCAGCAACGCCTTCGTTCCCACCGGCGCCATGACCCTGGGCCGCAACGCGCACACCGCCACGCGGCTGCGCGACGGGCAGGTGCTCGCGGTGAGCGGCTTCAGCCAGAGCGGCGAGGTGCCCGGCGCGGACCGCTACAACCCCGCGACCGGCACCT
>NZ_JBKGHJ010000502.1:0-5795 GCF_046520365.1 Corallococcus sp. 4LFB | reverse complement strand
CCGCCGCCACCCCCAGCCCTGAAGGCCCCGGGGGCGACACGGCGCGGCGCGCGGACACGGGCGGCTCCGGCCGACGGGCTCAGGCGACGCCGAGCTTCTCGCGCGTCCCGGCATCGAGCTTCAGGGCGTCGGCCATGTCCTCCGCCTCGAAGAACGGCCGGAGCTCCATCTTGCTCGGACCCGGCATGACATTGGGGCAGCGCTTGGCCCAGGCCACCGCCTCGTCCATGTCCTTGACCTTCCAGATGGAGAAGCCGGCGATCAGCTCGCGGGTCTCGGTGAACGGCCCGTCGATGACCGTGCGGCGGGGACCCTCGACGAGGATCCGCCTGGCCTCGGTGGTGGGCTTGAGGCCGGCGCCGGCCAGCAGGACGCCGGCGTTGATCAGCTCCTCGTTGAACCGCTCCATCGCCTCGAACGCCTCGGGCGTGGGGGGCTCGCCCTTTTCGGTACCTTCCGTGGCTATCGCGAAGACCATCACCCGCATCGTCCATCTCCTGGTTCGAGCCGGCCTCATGGGCGACTCACCGGGACGACGAACGGGCATTTCGGAGATCGACAGCGTTCTGCAAATCCTGCTCGGCGTTCGAAGCGCGCGTAGCAGCCGGGGCGGTTTCGCGCCCGCCACCTCGCGGGTGGGGCGCCCGGAACCAGTCCGGAGCCCGCTCACCCGCGGAGGGTCTGTGAAGGGGGATTCTAAAGGGCTAGACGCGGGGCTGAAAGCCCGTCCCGGCGTCCGAGGCCGGTGTCGCCTGGGCGGCGGCGACCGCCCTGTCGCCTTCCTTCAGGTCGGTCGTCACCAGCTCCAGGAGCTCCGTGGCGATGCCGATGACCTGGTGCGGCGTGTAACCGCTTGCGCGCAGCTGGTTGAAAAACGTGCGCGCGAGGATGCGGGTGCCCTTCTGGTCGGTGCTCACGGGAATGCCTCCGGATTGAGCGCCGCGTCTCCGGGCGCCGCGTCTGCTTGGGAGTCCGGTCTTCAACCTCCGTGCCAGTCGTTCTCTTCCAAACGGATTCTCCAGCAGTCCTCAGGGGTTGAAGGCCGGAACTGGACGGCACGGAACGTGGATGGTGCGAAGGGGGTTACGCACCCGGATGTCCCACCCGCCCGGAGGCCGGTCCCGGGTGCATCAGCGGGTACGCACCCACCCCGGGCCCCGCCAAAGGCCGTCCCGTCTTTTCAAGTGCTTGCATTCCCTCCGGGGGGTGGAGCACATACGCGCCCCCATCGAGGAGTCAGAACACAATGGCGTACCGGGTGAACAACATCGGGCTGTGGCTGGACGAGCCGGAGGAGCTGCTCGGCCAGCGCGCCGCGGAGAAGCTGGGGGTCACCCGGAGTGACCTCGCCTCCGTGCGGGTGGTGCGCTCGGTGCTGGATGCGCGCAAGAAGGGCAGCCCGCGTTACATCTACACGCTGGAGGTGGAGCTGGCCCCGGGCCGCAAGGCGCCGCGGCTGCCCCCGGACGTGAGCGAGGCCCCGCCCGCGCCGGAAGCGCCGCCGCGCGTGAAGGAGCCGCAGAAGCTGCCGCTCATCATCGGCACCGGACCCGCGGGGTTGTTCTGCGCGCTGGGCCTCCTGGAGCGCGGCGTGCGCAGCATCCTGCTGGAGCGCGGCAAGGAGGTCGTCACCCGCCGCAAGGACGTGGCGAAGCTCATGCGCGACGGGTCGCTGGACCGCGAGAGCAACATGAACTTCGGCGAGGGCGGCGCCGGCGCGTACACGGACGGCAAGCTGTCCACGCGCATCAACCACCCCATGGTGCGCAAGGTGATTGAGGCCTTCGCGAAGTACGGCGCGCCGGATCACATCCTCATCGAGGGCAAGCCGCACATCGGCTCCGACCTCTTGCCGGGCGCGGTGGCGAAGCTGCGCGAGGAGCTCATCGCGGGCGGCTGCCAGGTGTACTTCGAGCAGCGCGTGGAGGACCTGCTCTACCGCGACGGCCGCATCGCGGGCGTGAAGATGGCGGATGGGCGCACGCTGGAGAGCGACCGCGTCATCCTGGCGCCGGGCAACTCCGCGCGCGAGCTGTACGAGCGCTTCGCCGCCGACGGCCGCGTGAGCGTGGAGGCCAAGCCCTTCGCGCTGGGCTTCCGCGCGGAGCACCCGCAGTCGCTCATCAACGGCATCCAGTACGGCTCCGCCGCGAAGCACTCCAAGCTGCCGCCCGCGGACTACAAGCTGGCGGAGAACCTGGACGTGGACGGCGAGGTGCGCGGCGTCTACTCGTTCTGCATGTGCCCCGGCGGCATCGTGGTGCCCACGCCCACCGAAGAGGGGCTGCAGTGCACCAACGGCATGAGCAACTCGCGGCGCAACGCGAAGTTCGCCAACGCGGGCATCGTCGTGTCGGTGTCCGTCGCGGACTTCGCGCGCGAGGGCTTCCACGGGCCGCTGGCGGGCCTGGAGTTCCAGCGGCACTGGGAGTCGGAGGCGTACAAGCTGGGCGGAGGCCGCTTCTTCGCGCCCGCGCAGACCATTCCGGACTACCTGGCCGGCCGCGTGAAGAAGGACCCGGGCGACACCAGCTACCGCCCGGGCCTGGCGCACACGGACCTGAACCAGCTCTTCCCGGAGCGGCTGACGCAGTCCCTCAAGGCGGCGCTGCGCACGTTCGACCGGAAGATGAAGGGCTTCATCAGCGACGAGGGGAAGCTCATCGGCATCGAGAGCCGGACGTCCTCCCCGGTGCGCATCACCCGGGGTGACGACCTGCAGTCCGTGTCCATGCGCGGCCTGTACCCGGTGGGCGAGGGCTGCGGGTACGCGGGCGGCATCGTGTCCTCCGCCATTGATGGACTGCGCGCCGCTGAGCAGATTGCCACCGAGCTGGCTTGAGGTCCCCTCCCCTTCCGGGCGAGGGTGGCCAGGGAGGGATGGACCCATGGCGTATCGCGTGCGCACCCCGGATGGTGAGCTGATGTTCCCCTCGCTGGGCGACATCGAGCGCGCCTACGTGCAGGGCCTGGTGGACGCCGACGACGAGGTGCGTGAGGACGGCGCGGAGAAGTGGCGCAAGGCGTCCTCGCTGCCGGTGCTCGCCCGGGCGAAGAAGCCCCAGAGCGGCAAGGCGGCCCGGGCGCAGACGTTCACGGTCCTGGGCGTCGTGGCCCTGGGCCTGCTCGCCCTGGCGGTGATGGTCCTGGGACAGGAGCCCAGAGTGCGCATGATGGGCGTCCTGCTGGCCCTGGTGGTCAGCGGGCTCCTCATGCGGGTGACGTTCAAAGCCTACAAACGGCCACCGCTCGTCCCCTGAAGACGCTCCCTCCCCTGCCCTCCAGGGCAGCGGCACGGCACTCGCCGCCAGCCGGCCCCACACGGCCCATGTTGGGTGAAAGGCACCCCGGAGGGTGCCCGCCATCGCGCTGGAGGAGGACCGCACCTTGCTCAGCACCTACCTGTCCCGAGAAGCCGCCCGCAAGCTTCGCCATGGCGCGCCCTGGCTTCGCCGCGAGGACATCGTCTCCATCGAGGGCGAACCGCAGCCGGGCACGCCCATGCAGCTCAAGGACGAGGACGGGCAGCTCCTGGGCCTGGGGGACGTGGACCTCCAGGCCTCCTACGCCGTGCGCCGCCTGGGCCTGCCGGACGAGTCCGTGGAGGGGCTCATCCCGCGCCACGTGCGCCATGCCTTCGAGCGGCGCGGCCGGCTGGTGGACGACCCGCGCTTCTGCCGCATCGTCAACGACGACGGGGACGGGCTGCCGGGCCTCATCGTGGACCGGTATGATCAGCACTTCGTCGTCCAGACGCTCACCCGCTCCATGGACGCGCGGCAGGAGGAGATCACCCGCACGCTGGGAGAGGTGACGGGGGCGGCCTCCGTGCTCCTGCGCAACGACACGCTCCGGCGCAAGGCGCTGGGCCTGCCCGCGCAGCGCCCGCACGTGATGTACGGCACGCCGCCGCGCTGGTGCCGCCTGCTGGAGATGGGCGCGCGCTTCACCGTGGACCTCACCTACGGCAAAGGCACCGGCTACGGGTACGACCACCGCGAGCTGCGCCGCTTCCTGGGGCGCACCGGCAACGGGGACCGGGTGCTGGACGTGGCGTGCAACGTGGGCGGCCTCTTCATCCACGCGGGGCGCCACGGGGCGAAGCAGATATTGGCCTTCGACGGCAACGCGGACGCGGCGGACCTGGCGCGCGAGAACGCGGAGGCCAACGGCCTGCTCGGCCGGGTGACGGTGGAACAGGGCGAGCCGCTGGCCGTGCTCCGGGCCATCAAGGAGACCTTCGACCTGGTGCTGCTGGACACGCTGGGCGTGGCGTCCGAGGAGGACTTCGTCGAACAGCTGCGGCTGGGCCTGAGGCGCACCCGCCACGGGGGGCGGCTGCTGGTGGTCGGTTATCACCCACCAGTGGGCCTGGGCGCGTTCACCGAGTGCGTGGCCACGGCATGCGAGCAGGAGGCGCGCATCGCATTCCGGCTGGTCCGGATGGGATTGCCGCCGGACCACCCGGCGCCGGTCGCTCCCCGGGGGCCGAGTACCTGGAGGCGGTGGCGCTGGAGGTGAGCTGAGGGCGTGTTGTTTCGCCCTCGACGGGGCTCCTCGGTGTTAGTGTCCGCGCCGCGATGACAACCGAAAACGAGTCCCAGGCCGCGACCACTTCCACCCCGGAGGCTTCCGTCGAGACCGTCCGCAAGGTGTACGCGGCGGACCTGCGCGAGAAGGATCGCGTCAATACCGTCTTCCGCGTCACCAAGAAGGAGAAGGTGAACGCGCGCAGCGGCAAGGTGTTCCTGTCGCTGTCCCTGGCCGACAAGAGCGGCACGGTGGACGCGCGCGTGTTCGACCAGGTGGACGCGCTCGAACCCGTCTTCCAGAACGGTGACTACGTCCTCGTGCAGGGCAGCGTCATCGTCTTCCACGGCCGCACCCAGGTCGTCGTGGAGGCCGTGGAGCGGCTGGATCCGGAGCCGCTCGACCCCAAGGAGTTCGAGCCGCCCCCCGCCCCGCCCGCAGAGGCGAAGTCCAACGAGTCGAAGTCCGGCGAAGCGAAGTCCAACGAGTCGAAGTCCGGCGAGGGCAAGCCCGCGGCCGAGGCGAAGTCCGGCGAGGCCAAGGCCTCCGAGGGCAAGCCCGAGCGCCACGAGGGCGGCGGTGGACCGCGCGCGGTGGGGCAGATCCGCGAGCTCATCACCGAGCGCGTCAACGACCCGTTCGTGAAGCAGCTGCTGCTGGCGTTCCTGGACGACGCGCAGGTGTCCACGGCGCTGCCGGTGGCGCCCGCGGCGAAGGGCGTGCACCGCGCGTGGCGCGGCGGGCTGGCCGAGCACGTGCTGTCGGTGATGCGCCTGACGCTGCGCGTGTCGGACCACTACCCCATGGCGGACCGCGACCTGCTGCTGGCCGGCGCGTTCCTGCACGACGTGATGAAGGGCGGCGACGGCGCGTCCGACAAGGGCTTCGACACCTCCGACGAGGGCCGGCTGGTGGGCCACGCGGTGCTGGCGGCGCAGAAGATCCGCGAGAAGACCCTGGGCATCCCGGGCTTCCCGCCGCTCCTGGAGCAGCACCTGACGCACCTGGCGATCTCCCAGCAGGGCCCGTCCGGCGCCCCCGGCGTGAAGGTGCCGGTGACGCTGGAGGCGCAGATCGTCGACACGCTCAGCGCGCTCGACGCGCGCATCTCCGCGTGGGTGGAGGCCATGCAGCGCGACCCGAACGAGCGCTGGACGGATCACCTGCGCGCGTACGACCGCTCGCTCTGGAAGGGCTTCGTGCCCACCGGCCGCGGCCGCGCCCCGGTGGAGGGCGGCCGCCGCAAGCAGCGCGAGGAGAAGCGC
>NZ_JBKGHJ010000501.1:0-5800 GCF_046520365.1 Corallococcus sp. 4LFB | reverse complement strand
CGCTGCATCCGTCGCTGCGGGGCGCGGCGGTGCTGGGACCGGGGCGGATTGAGATGGTGGGCCAGTCGCCGGACGGCGGTCCGGTGGAGACACCCGCGCGGGCCTGGACGCGGCAGACCCAGGCGCTGGGGTTCGACGTCACCGGCCAGGGCCTGTGGACGAGCGGCGCGCGGGACGGGCGGGCGTCCGTGCACGTCCTGGATGCCCGAACGTTATCAGACGTCGCGGGGATGGAGGCCGGGCTCGAGCTCGCCATGCCGCCCGTGGGCGAGGACGACCTGGACGGGCTGTACGAATGGATGCCGCACCCGAGCCTGCCGGTGATGGGCGTGGCGGTGAGCCAGGGCCAGGAGGGCACGTGGCTCACGTTCGTGGAGCGCGGCGCGGCGGGGCTCGAGCGCGGCGCGGCGTTGGCGTCGGTGGATGCGCCGTTCTATCCGGCGGGCTTCCTGCCGGACGGCTCGGGCTTCATCGGCGTGGGCGGCACCTGGGTGCGGCGCTGGACGTATCCGGAGGCCCGGATGGCGGCGGAGTTCCTGCTGCCGGAGCAGGGCACGCTGGCCACGGGGTACACCGGCCTGGTGACGGCGGGGGCGGTGCTGGTGGCGGTGGAGGACCTGTTGGAGGCGGGGGAGTGGTACCTGCTTCAACTGGACCCCGGCTCGCTGCGGCCCGTGTGCGCGTGGGAGCTGCCGCTGCCCACGGAGGCCGTCACGTCCGTGCACCTGCTGCCCGGCGGCTTCATCCTGTCGTCCGAGGACGGCCAGCTCTGGCGCCTGCCGGACGAGGTCCTCTGTGCACGGTGAACACCTGCCGCCCGGTTTGTTCATGCCCGCGTGGAATGGCTCCGAGGCCTGTCTGTAAGGTCCGGCACCATGAGCGATCCGAACTTCCTGAACCCAGGTCCTGGAGGAGTCCCACCGCCGCCGGAGGCCGAGCCGCCCAAGGCGCCGTCGCGAGGCAAGGTGCTGGGCATCCTGATCGCGCTGATGGTCGTGGGCGTGGCGGCTTCGTATTTCGGCATGAGGCGCCAGAGCGAGCAGGCGCCGGTGGTCACGGCGGCCGCGGAGGTGGATGCAGGCGTGGCGCAGGCTCCGGAGGTGTCGTTGCCGGAGAGCGACGGGCGGACCCGCGACCTGGCGGGCAAGCTGTCGGTGGACCCGGAGCTGGCGCGGTGGCTTCAGGAGCGCGACCTGGTGCGCCGGTTCACGGCGTCCGTGAGCAACATCGCCGACGGCGAGAGCCCCCGGGCCTCGCTGTTGTTCATGGCGCCCGTGGGGGCGTTCCAGGTGGGCGCGGCCGGGGCGGATGGGCGCTCGGAGATCGTGCCGGCGAGCTACGCGCGCTACGACCTGGTGGCCCGGGTGCTGGGCTCGCTGGACGTGTCCGGGGCGGCGATGGTGTACCGGGAGCTGAAGCCGCTCATCGACCAGGCGTACCGGGAGATCGCGCCGCCGGCTCAGGGCTTCGAGACGGCCTTCGGCCGGGCCATCCAGCATCTGCTGGCGGTGCCGGTGCCGAAGGGGCCGGTGGAGGTGCTGCCCAAGGGCGCGCTGTACGTCTACGCGTCGCCGGAGCTGGAGGGGCTGAGCAAGGCCCAGAAGCACCTGCTGCGGATGGGCCCGGGGAACATGCGGCTCATCCAGGCGAAGCTGCGGGAGCTCCGCACGGCGCTGAACCTGCCGACCCCGGCGCCGGCCACGCCCGAGCCGCTGCCGGATCAGGCGCCGGGGCAGTCCGAAGCCCAGGAGTGACGGCTACTTGCGCTTCTTCTTGCCGCCCTTGGCGGGGGGCGGCGGCTTGGGCTTCTCCTTGTCGCCGATGATCTGGAACGAGGCCCGGAGGTCGTCCACGTCGCGGCCTCGCGAGTCCTGGAACGCCGAGCCCGTCTGGGAGTCCACGACCAGGGTGTACGAGTAGCCAGTCTTGAGCGGCTGCGGCAGGTGGATGCGGTAGACGAGGCCGTCATCGGCCTCGGACACGGAGTCGTCGGACACCATGGCCCGGTCGGCTTCGTCCATCAGCCGGACGCGGTAGTTCTTGAGTCCCAGGGTGCTGCGCAGCTCCAGGTCGGAGGTGGGCTCCACGAGCGGCTTTTCCTCCAGGGCCAGGGGGATGAGCGCCATGCCGGCGTCGGGCGACTGGTACTGGAGCGTGAAAACGACGGCCTCGGGAGCCGCATCCGGGGTCGTCGTGGCGCTGGTGGCGCCGCCGTCCACGGGGCCTGGGGGCGTCTTGTCGGGACAGCCCGTCAGCAGGGCCGCGGTGAGGCCGCACAGCGCGGCGAGTCCGGTTCGTCGGAAGAGGCGCATGGGCGGGCAAGGTACGTTCCGGAACCGGGCTCGGGAAGCACCCAATTCCAGCGCCTGTGGGCCGGAGGTGGCTGGTCGACGGTGTGTTATCAGGTTTCGCTTAATGAACGCGATTCGCTGGATGGTGGCTGGGCTCTGGGTGGCCTTCATCACGGGATGTTCAACCGTCGCACATGAGACAAGCCGCGACTTCTCGGGCGACTACCTGGCGCAAGCGGCGGACGCGTGCCGACCAGGCGACCTGAGCACCGTGTGTTGCCTCAAGAAATTCCGGCTCCCAGAAGCGTGCGGGATGACCGAGAGCGAAGCCGCGACGTTGATGCAGGGCGCTCGCGAGTTTGAGAAGGCCACCAGTACGGCAGCCAATGAAGACGCGGACGACGGTTGGCGGCAACACTGCATCGACATGTATGCCCGGTGCCAGTCCACGAAGAAGCCGCATTGGGGCGGTCCTTGCGGCTCATGCATGGAACGCTGCAAAGGGCAGCGGCAATGGCCGTTCGACATGTGTGGGCCTGGGGTGGCGCAGTGACGTCCGATGACTGGCGGAAGGCGATTGACCTGGGGCTCGCGCTCGCGAACGGCGTGGAGCTGCCGCAAGACGACCCTGAACTGCCAGCGCTCCTGCGGAGGATGGCACCACAGGTGGGGATGTCCCATGCGGATGCCGATGCAGCCCTCGTCAGCGCGTCGGCTACAGCCGCGCTCGTGAGGGAGATCCACCGACGGACGCGCGAGGGCTCATTTCGCCTCGGGCGCGCTTTCGGAGCGTCGGACTCGCTAAAGGAGAACGGGGATAGGGCCGGGGCGCGGAAGGTGCTTGAGGACGCGATGGCGGCGGAGGTGGTGCCGCTTTACCGAGCACAGCTTCAGGCGTACCTGGACCACGTCGACGACCCCGACGACACGTAAACGAATGGGTGTTCGATGGTCCGGGAGGTCCGCTGGGCCGGTTGCAGGGACGTCCATGGAGGCCTGGGGTGGTCCGGGGAAGCGCCTGGAATCCTTGGGGAACCCCTGGTCGAAACGTCTGATAAGAAGCGTTATGTAAACTGACCGGATAATCCGCCCGCAAAAGTGGGCCTCGTGGTTCTGCGGTGGCTTCCGGCGGTGCGGCCCGCGTTAACCGGCCAATCTGGCAGTGAAGTGGATCGCCCGTGTCTTGCATCCTCGGGCCGACTCCAGCAGCCAGGTTCTTCCGGGCCGGCCGCCCTGCCGCAGCTCCTGCGCCAGTTGGTACGTCGGTGCGTCGAGCGGCACCATCCGCTCCATCTTCAGCTTCCCCAGGGGCACCTTCAAGAAGTGCTGGCCCTTCTCGTCGGTGCGCACCACGCAGTGGTCTCCGCATTCCTGTAGTTGAGTCAGTCCATGCGAAAACTCTTCCTCCTCTGCTTGCCGCTGTTCGCCTGTGTGACGACGAAGTCCGTCCCGGTCCCGGCTTCTGCCGACTCCAGCGCGTTGCATCAGGTGAAGCGGGTGAAGGTGGCCGAGGGGGTCGAGCTCGAGCTGCTCGACTTCGGAGGCCAGGGACCCGCGCTCGTCTTCCTGTCGGGCCTGGGCAACACGGGCCACGTGTTCGACACCTTCGCGCCGGAGTTCACCGCGGCCCATCACGTCTACGCCGTCACCCGCCGGGGGTTTGGCTCGTCGAGCTGGCCCGAGCAGGGCTACGACACCGCCACCCTGGGCGAGGACGTCGTCCGGGTGCTGGAGGGGCTGGGAATCGCGAAGGCGTCACCAGAGCTCACCTGGGTGGCAACCCATCACCCGGAGCGCGTGGAGAAGGTGGTCTACCTGGACGTGAGGACCGACGGTGACCTGCTGGCGGAGTTCCTTTCGGTCCTGCCCATGCCTCCTCCGAGCGAGCCCGCTCCCGAGGACGTGGCCTCACGCGCCGCGCTCGCCGCCGCGGTCGCGCGTGACGTCGGAGGAGCGTTCCCCGCGCACGAGATCGACGAGGCGAACGAGTTCGATCCGAAGACCGGGCACTACCTGCGCGACCGCAAGTGGCCGCACGCGGAGGCGCGGGTGATGAAGGGTTTCTCGAAGGTGGACTTCGCGGCCGTGACGGCGGCCGTGCTCTTCCTCTACGTGGATCAGCCTCGGTCCGGGCGGGCGGAGGACCTCCCAGGCTTCTCCCAAATGGACCTTCCCGTGCAGGAGAAGTTGAGGACCCTGAGCGCCAGGGCGCTCCAGCGGGACGCCGAAATGCTGAGCGTGATGAGCATGCCGAACTGGAAGGGCATCAAGCTCAAGCACGCGCGGCACTACGTCTGGCTCACCAACCATGACGAGGTGCTGCGCGAGATGAAGACCTTCCTTGAGACGTTTTGAAAGGGCGGCGAAGGCGCGCTGGATGAGCGCATCTCCTGTTTCCACACTTCGAGCAAGCGAACACGTCCAGCGCTTTCCGTCCTGCGTAGCAGCCTGGCGAGAGTCCAATCAAGGAACTCCGGCCGCGCGGAGCACGGATGCCAGCCCACTCCTCCATGGGACTTCGGGCCAGCGCTGCCGGTGCATGGCGGCTCTCCTTAGGAGCACGCACCGTCCAATCGCAGAGGTGAGTCCGCTGAGCGGAGATTGATGCAGGGAATCTGCTGCCTGCATCATGCACGCTTCATCCCAATGAAATTCATGGAGGGGGATGCCGGCGAAGTTCATTTCGTTACACAACAGGGAGCCCGTGAAAAAGAGAGTCAGGGAGAAGCGGGTGTCGGTCAACCCAGACTCTGGGGGCCTGGGTGGGGTTCTTTGAGGTCCGTCCCCTGCCCGGCACCTTCTCGCAGAACCGGGACCGGCTGCTGGGCGCCTGCGTGAGGCAGGCGCCCAATGCCTGTCAGAGACTCAGTCCCGGCACCTGCACGGGCGTGCGGCGCTGGGTGGTTGTTCCATCGCCGAGCTGGCCAAAGTAGTTCCATCCCCAGGCCCAGACGGTGCCATCCTGCTTCACGGCGAGCGAATGGAGGTCGCCACCAACTAGAGCCGCGACGCCCGTCAAGCCCGGCACCTGCACGGGCGTGCGGCGGGAAATGCTTGTCCCGTCGCCGAGCTGGCCATAGTTGTTGGCGCCCCAGGCCCAGGCGGTGCCATCTTGCTTCAAGGCGAGCGAATGGAAGGTGCCACCCGCGAGGGCTGCGACGCCCGTCAATCCCTGCACTTGATAGGGCCAGTAACGGTCATTGTAGTTCCCGTCGCCGAGCTGGCCGTGGTCGTTGTTCCCCCAGGCCCAGGCGGTGCCGTCTTGCTTCACGGCGAGCGAATGGAAGGTGCCACCCGCGAGGGCCGCGACGCCCGTCAATCCCTGCACCTGCACGGGCGTGAGGCGGTTCGTGGTTGTGCCATCGCCGAGCTGCCAATATTCGTTGTAGCCCCAGGCCCAGACGGTGCCGTCCTGCTTCACGGCGAACGAATTGTATCCGTTGCCGAAAAGGCCGCGACGCCCGTCAAGCCCGGCACCTGCACGGGCGTGCGACGGGACATGTCTGTCC
>NZ_JBKGHJ010000500.1:2228-5800 GCF_046520365.1 Corallococcus sp. 4LFB | reverse complement strand
CCGGAGCCCGAACCGGAGCCCGAGCCCGCCCCCGCGCCACCGGAGGAGCCCGCCCCTTCGGAGGACGCCTCCTCCGAGGAGCCGCAGCCCGACGGCAGCGGCGAGGAGCCCATGCCGGAGCCGGAACCCGAGCCCGCCCCGGCCGTGTCCGCGCTCGCGGACAAGAGGAAGCTCGTCCCGCTCATCGTGATGGGCGTGGTGGGGCTGAGCTTCCTGGTGTTGATGATCGCCGTGCTCGCGGGCGCCTGATGCGCCGCGGCCGTCCCCGGCACGCCTCGCGGGCCACGGCGTCCTCCTGAAACGACAAAGGCCCCCGCCGCGAGACGGGGGCCTTCGTCCTTCCGGCGCGGGGCTACCGGCCGGAGGAGATGCGCGCCACCGGCTGGATGTTCAGCTCGGGGGACAGCTCCTGGTAGCTGAGGATGGAGAACGAGGGGTTGAACTCGTACTCCAGCAGCTTGCGCACGTAGCGGCGGATGTCCATGGCCGTGAGGATGACGGGGCGCTGGGCGCTGGGCGGCAGGTGGCCGCACTCCGAGCGCACCGCGCCGACGATCTCCTGGGCGATCTCCGGCTCCAGCGCCAGGTGGGCCCCCGCGGAGGTGCGCTTGATGGAGCTGCGGATGGCCTCCTCGATGTTCGGGTCCAGCAGGTACACCACCAGCGTGCCGGTGCCGCGCGCGTACTTGTGGGAGATGTAGCGGCGCAGCGAGGCGCGGACATGCTCGGTGAGCATGACGTTGTCGGCCTCCACCTGCCCGTACTCCGACAGGGCCTGGAGGATGCCGCGCAGGTCGCGGATGGAGAGCTCCTCCTCCACCAGGCGCCCGAGGATGTCCGTCAGCTTCAGCACGTTGACGATCTTCGGGACCACCTCCTTCACGATGGCCGGGAACGCCTTCTCCAGCTGCTCCAGCATCGTCTGCGTCTCCTGCACGCCCACGAACTCGCGGGCGTTCTTCCGCAGCACGGCGGCGGTGTGCAGGATGATGTAGCCGGGCACGTCCCAGGTGGTGAGGCCCGCGGACTCGAGCGTCTCCCGGAACTGCTCCGGCACCCACGCGGCCGGCTGGCGCGTCGCGGGGTTGATGGCCTCGAAGCCGGGGATGTTCATCAGCTTGAGGCGCTCCACCGTGTCGTTCACCAGGATGTGGCCCAGGGTGGCCTGGCCGGTGACGACCGGGACCTCGTTGATTTGGATCTGGTAGGCCCCGGGCGGCAGGCCGCCGTTGCCGCGCGCGCGCACGCCGGGGAAGCGGACGCCCAGCTCCACGAAGAGGCCGTCGCGCATGAACGGGATGAGCTCGAAGAGGAACTTGCCGCCGTCCTGCCGCGAGTCCACGAAGGGCACCAGCGCGTCGGACACCTCCAGCACGATGGGCGTGACGACGGGGATGAACAGCTCCGAGTCCGGGTTGAGCTGCTCCTTGGGCGGAGGCTCGGCGGACACGGGCGTGCCGAAGCTGGACTCCATGGCGGGGCCCGCCTCCTCGGCGGCCAGCGCCTCGTCGCGCTTGCGCATCATGGAGTACGCGCCGAAGCCCGCGCCCGCGCCCAGCAGGAAGAAGGGAATCTTGGGGAGGCCGGGGATGAGCCCCAGGCCGATGAGCATGGCCGCGGCGATGGCGATGGCCTTCGGGAAGGCGGTGAGCTGCGAGCCCACGTCCTTGCCCAGGTGCGCGCCCTCTTCCTCGCCGCCCACGCGCGTCACCAAGATACCGGCGCACGTGGAGATGAGGATGGCGGGGATCATGCCCACCAGACCGTCACCGATGGTGAGCAGCGTGTACTTCTGCGCGGCGTCGCCAGCGGACATGCCCTTCTGGGTCACGCCGATGATGAGGCCGCCCACGATGTTGATGACCGTGATGATGATGGACGCGATGGCGTCGCCCTTCACGAACTTCATCGCGCCGTCCATGGCGCCGAAGAGCTGGCTCTCACGCTCCAGGTCGCGGCGCTTCTTCTTCATCTGGTCCTGATCAATCACACCCGCGCGCAGGTCCGCGTCGATGGACATCTGCTTGCCGGGCATCGCGTCCAGGGTGAAGCGCGCGGCCACTTCCGCGACGCGCTCCGAGCCCTTGGAGATGACGATGAAGTTCACCACCACCAGGATGAGGAAGAGGATGGCGCCGACGACGAAGTTGCCCTGCACCACGAAGTTACCGAACGCCACCACCACTTCGCCCGGGTCACCGGTGAGCAGGATGAGTCGCGTGGTGGAGATGGTCAGCGACAGACGGAACATCGTCGTGATCAGCAGGATCGTCGGGAACGACGACAGGTACAGCGCGCTGGGCACGTAGAGGGAGATGAGGAGCAGGATCACCGAGAGGCTGATGTTCAGCGTCAGCAATACGTCCAGGATGATCGTCGGCAGCGGGACGATCATCATCGCGACGATGGCCACGACGACCACGGCCAGGACGATGTCGGAGTACTTGTTCAGGAAGCTGTTCGGATCGGCGTTGGCCATCGGCGGGGCCATCCTAATCCGTGCCCACCCCCGAGCCCAAGGGGGGGCCATCCCTCCCCTGTCCGGAGAGGGAGCCTGCGGTCAGGCTACGAGCGGTCCTCGGGGGCTTCGGCCTCCGAAGCCTCGTCCGAGCTCTCCAGGGCCGCGGCGGCCAGCATGCGCGCACGACGGCTCAAGGGATCCTTGTCCTCGGGGTCCAGCGACACGGCGTTCTGGAAGTCGCGCGCCGCTTCCATCGTCCGGCCCTGGCGCAGGAACGCCTCCCCCCGGTTGACGAAGGGCGTGATGTCGGTGGGATCCAGCTCGATGGCGCGGTCGAAGCACGCGACAGCGGAGTCCAGGTCTTCCAGCGCCAGGTGGCAGGCGCCCAGGGCGGTCTGGAAGTAGGCCTCGCCCGCGTCCATGGCCGAGAGCTTCTCGAAGATGGCCAGCGACTCGCTGAAGTTCCCGTCCTGGAAGAGATTGAAGCCCTCCGTGGCCCGTTCGAGCATCTCCGGTCCAGACAGGGGCTTCTCGTTGTCGTTCGACACCGGAGCCTTGGATTCGGTCGTCATCAGCGCGGGTCCCTCAGAGGGAGGACAGGAAGTCGTGCCCGGGAAACCGCCTCTTGAGGGACGGGAGGGGTGCCGGGCGCGGACACTTTAAGCTGTTATCGGAAGAACCTTCAAAGAGGGTGCGTCCGCAAGCCCACGTCCGGACCGTGCGCCCTGCTCCCGGGTAGGAAAATGATCGGAAAATGGGGACGAAACTTCCGGCCCCTGATCCGCCATAATCCTTTTGTAAGCAGCTTCGCGGTACCCACCCGCCTCAACCTTCGGAGACTCCCCATGAACGCTGACGTCGCCGGCTCTGCAGTTCGCTCCGCTTTCAACGCCTCGCAGGGTCTGAACGAGACCGAGTCCGCCACCCTGAAGGGCCTCAAGGGTGACGACCTGACCCGCGCCCGCGCGCAGCTGATGCTCCAGAAGCAGCAGGAGGCCGCCGCGTTCGCCTCCAACATCATGAAGAAGCTGAGCGACATCGCCATGTCGATCATCGGCAACACCAAGTAATTCCGCCGCTTTCCCGGGCGTACGAGAGCCGGTCCTCCTTC
>NZ_JBKGHJ010000500.1:0-2128 GCF_046520365.1 Corallococcus sp. 4LFB | reverse complement strand
TTTGTAAGCAGCTTCGCGGTACCCACCCGCTTCCAACCTTCGGAGTCTCCCATGAACGCTGACGTCGCCGGCTCTGCAGTTCGCTCCGCTTTCAACGCCTCGCAGGGTCTGAACGAGACCGAGTCCGCCACCCTGAAGGGCCTCAAGGGTGACGACCTGACCCGCGCCCGCGCGCAGCTGATGCTCCAGAAGCAGCAGGAGGCCGCCGCGTTCGCCTCCAACATCATGAAGAAGCTGAGCGACATCGCCATGTCGATCATCGGCAACACCAAGTAATTCCGCCGCTTTCCCGGGCGTACGAGAGCCGGTCCTCCTTCACGGGAGGCCGGCTCTTCGCTTTTGCGGGCCGCGGTCACGCCGCCCCTCGGGCAGGGAGGACGGTGGCGCCGTCCTCCTCCGGGAGTCCACGGCGGCGGACTCAGGGTTCGGGCAGCTCGGCGTTCAGCTCGATGGAGTGCCGTCCGATGAGGACGCTGTCGAAGTCCGCCGTCACGGAGCTGGCGTACTGGCCGGTGTCCCGGAGACGCACCTGCATCGGACGCGGCGACTTCCCGGCCTGCACGTAGCGCGCGGACATCGTGTACCGGCCCACCGGCACATCCGTCACGGAATCCCCGTCCGCCGTGCGCACGAGCTTCTGGGTGAGGGTCTGCCCGTCGGTGCCGTCCACCAACTTGCCGCTGGGCGTCAGCGTCAGCTCGATGTCCTCGCTGGTGATGGGCGAGCTCGGGTCCGCAGGGTCCGTGAACTGATCCACGTACACCGTCACCCGCCCACCGTAGTAGCCCAGGTCATCCGGGCGCTTTCCCGTGAGCTTCCACGTGAAGTTGCGCACCGCCCCTTCGTTCCCGGCGAAGACGTTGTCGTCGTTCGGATCCAGGTCGAAGGTGTACTCCTTCCCGTTGTACTGCCGCTTCACGACGGCGCTGGCGTGCCAGGTGCCGGTCGGACGGCTCGTGTCCACGCGGTACGTCCCATCCGAGCCCGAAGTCGTCTGGACGTTGGAGTCGTAGAACTGGGTGTTGTCCGCGGTGATGAGGGCCCCCGCGAGCGGTTGCCCCTGCGTGTCCAGCACCTTGCCGGACAGATAGCCCGTCTGAGGCGTCCCTCCTCCACCGTCGTCCTTGCCGCCACCACCCTCCTTGTTGCTGCAGCCCCCCACCACGCCCATCAACCCCACCAGGCTCCAGGCCACTGCGTTTCGCGTCCAGCGCATCCGCGTCCTCCTTGGGTTTCCGCTCCGTTCCGGCGCCAGTCCCTGAAGAGCCGGTCGCCCCGCCTAGGTTCTACCGGAGAAACCGGAGCGCCAGTCCCCCTTTCAAGCCAGGGGCCAGCGCCTGCCCGGTAGCCTGCCCCGCAAAGCACGACTGCCGCCCGCCACCCCTGGGTGGACCGGACGGCAGCGCGGGCTACGGCACATACAGGGGACGACTCAGCCCCACATGTCCCGGATGAGCTCCTTGCGGCGGGACATCAGCTTCTTGAAGAAGTTGTCGTCGCGCATCTTCTCGAAGCCGGCGTTGGTCTCGTTCTTGGAGGCGCTCTCCTCCGCCTTCGCCTTGATCTCCTCGGGCGTGGCGTTGGGGTTCTCCTTCATGAACGTCTCCATCTCCTCGGCGACCTTCGCCTTCACCTTGTCGATGCGGCCCTCGCCCAGGTAGCTCGTCTTGCCCTCGTCCTCCTTCATGCGGGAGACGGACGCGTTGATGGCGTCCTGGACGGCCTGCTGCTTCTGGGCTTCCGTGTTGGTCGACTGCTTGCGCTGCGCGCTGCTGCCCGCGCCGACACCACTCACTCCACCAGCCATGGGGGAACTCCGTAGGTAGGAAGTTGAATCTTGAGGGGATTATCCGCCGACGGGATGAGAAGTTGCGTGTCCGGAACGGGGGAAACCCGAAAGCGAGCCCCCCGTCGCGGAAGGCCGGCTAGCCCTTGAGCTTGCCCAGGGCCGGGTTCTTCATCCACGCCTTGAAGGACTCCATGTCCTTCTGCACTTCCTGCGCGTCCGGAGGCTTGGCGGCGGCGACCGAGGGCGGCGGCGGCACGTCGCCGGTGAGGACGGCGCGCTTCTTCGCGGCGCTGGAGCTCTCGAAGGCGTCCTTCACCTTCCCCTGGCCCGGGGCGGCGG
>NZ_JBKGHJ010000004.1:0-54061 GCF_046520365.1 Corallococcus sp. 4LFB | reverse complement strand
CGGAGGCAGCCCGTGAGCACGCGCACCGGCGCCCGGAGTCGGACGTCGGCGCGTGGGCGGAGCGCGCGCTGGACAAGGCCGGCGCGCGGCTGCTGGCCCAACGCCGTCTGGGCGACGGCCTCCTGGAGGTCGTCTACACGTTCATGGGCGAGCGCTTCGTCACGGTGGTGGAGGCCGCGACGCTGCGCGTGCGCGACGCGGGCGTGTGCCTGGCGGGCGCGGACACCCAGGTCACGCTGGAGAGCCTGCCGTCGGTGCTGAAGGAAGCCATCGACACGGACGCGCTGGTCATCACCCGGCACGTCTGAAACGCGAGTGTCCGACCGGGCCCGCTCCCCACGTCGGTACGGCCATCCAGGAGGAAGGACTTCATGTCGACGACGCGCGAGGTGTGCCTGCTCATCGGGCCGGAGGACGCGGTGCTGTGGGGGGACTCCTTCGACGACCCCGTGGCGCTTCCGGACTCCCGCCCACGGTGGGAAGCCATCTGGAGCCTGCGGGACTCGCTGGTGGAGATCACCCACAGCCACCCGGAGGGCCCGCTGGGCTTCTCCCAGGAGGACGAGACCACCATGGCCGCGCTCCAGGTGGCGCTGGGTCGGCCGCTGCGCTTCTCCGTGGTGGCCCCCGACGGCATGTTGGTCCGCATCGGCGGAGAGGACGTGCTGGTGCGCGACGAGCCCGCGTGGGCCGCGCCGCTGCGCATCGCCTCGGGGCTCTTGTACGGCCGCCCCCGGCCCGCCCCGACCGTCCTCCAGGAGGACGGCCTGCTCCTGGACAGCGCCCACCGCAAGCCCTGAGCCTCTTTCAGCCCGGCAGCAGGATGATGCGGGCGATCTCCGGCGGCGCGGCGACGCGCATGGGCGGGCCCACGAAGCCGCACCCCCGGCTGACGTAGAGGTGCGATTCGGCCAGCCGGCTCAGGCCCGCGTTCTGCTCGCCCCAGATGAGGTGGCCCAGCACGTTGCCCGGGAACATCTGTCCGCCGTGCGTATGGCCTGAAAGCTGGAGCCCCAGGCCGCGCTGCGCCACCACCTCGAAGTTGGAGGGCTGGTGCGCCAGCAGCACCGACGCGCGGTCCGGCCTGCGCCCCTGGAGCGCCGCGTCCAGGTCATAACCGGCTTCACCGAACCGGCTCGCGCTCCAGTCATCCACGCCGATGAGGTCGAAGGACGCGCCCGCGCCGCCAATGGACACCGTGCGGTTGCGCAGCACGGTGATGCCCAGCCCCCGGACGAACTCCGTCCACGCCTCCACGCCGGAGTAGTAGTCGTGGTTGCCGGTGACGAAGTACGCGCCGTGCCGCGCCTGGAGCGCGCCGAAGCCGCCCACGTACCGCCCCAGCTCCGGCACCGTGCCGTCCACCAGGTCGCCCGTCACCGCGATGAGGTCTGGCTTGAGCGCGTTGGTGCGCGCCACCAGCTCATCCACGAAGCGGCGCTGCAACACCCCGCCGATGTGGATGTCCGTGAGCTGCACCAGCGTGAAGCCCTCCAGCGCCTTGGGCAGCCCGGGCAGCCGCACCGGGATGTCGCGCACGTCCGGCGGATGGAACGCTCGCCAGGCGCCGAAGCTGCTCACCGTCACGCCCGCCACGGTGGCGCCCGCGGCCATCCCTCGCGCGAGGAAGGCCCGGCGCTCGGGGGACGGCGGCTCCGGCGCCCTGCGCACGCGAGCGAGCACGCTCCGCACCACGTCCAGCCCCAGGGTGAACATGAGCAGGTAGAGCACCAGCCCCATCCACACCAGCAACGCGATGCCCGTCCACCACGCCACTTCGGAGGAGAACATCGCCCCCAGCATCCGGGCGCCCAGGGAGCCCACGAGCCCACCGGCGAAGAGCCCCATCCCCCCGCGGCGCAGCGCGCTGCTCGCCGTCACGTCGCGCACCAGGCGGCGGTACAGGTAGACGTGCGCCACCGTGAGCAGCGTGGTGACCGGCACGAGGAACAGCGCCATCCGGAGCCATTGAGGCATGAAGGCCGTGTCTTATCCGCGCAGCAGCCGGTCCACGAGCGCCACGTACTGCTGCTTCGCGGCGTCCTTCGCCAGCCCCTTGCGGCCAGCCCACGCGTCGTACTTCGCGCGCCCCTTGATATCGAGCATGCCGGGGCGCTTGCCCTGCACGTCCCCTTCGGTGCCCTGCTTGTAGAGGGAGTACAGCTCCAGCAGCGTGTCGTTCGAGGGGGCCTTGGACAGCGTCTTCACCCGGGTCTGGGCGGCGCTGAAGTCATCATCGAGGGCCATGCGCGGTCTCCGGCAAGCGTGTGCCGGAGACCTTAACAGCCCGCTTCACATCGTCGGCAGCCAAAGGTGGCGGATGTCCGCTGGCAGCTGGGCGCTCACGTCCTCCGCTTCGCCTTCGCTGATCTGATGGCGGACGGCGTCCATCACCGCGCGCACCACCGGCTCCACCGCGTCTGGATGCAGGGCCAGGTCCTCGCCCACCTGACTCAAGAGCTCGTCGCGGCCGAACCTCTCCGGACGGGCTTCGGCGTCGTGGCGTTCACAGCGGTGCAACAGCTCCGTGAGCTTGCGCGGCAGCTGGGCTTCCAGGTCGTGTGACTCCTCCACCTGGATGCGCTGCTCCAGGCCGCAGAGCACGGAGACGGCCGCCTGCTGGGCGACGCTCGGGGACATGCCGCCCCGCTCGCAGAGGTGGTCGATGAAGCGGGCATACGTCTGACTGGCCCGCATCGCACTTCGCCGCGCACGCCGCTCCTCGATGGACAGCTCGCGCCGCTCCTCCACGGGCTCCTCGTCCTGGGGTGTGCCCGAACGGCGCTGCGGATCACGATCTTCAGCCATGGGGGTTCCTCCCTGTCGGTCCCGGTGGGTAACAGGGTGCCCATGCCCGCCCCGGAGGGCACGCCCTCGCGGACGGGTGCACTGTCCGTCGGCTGCCTGCCGGCTAGGCGGCCACGCGCCGGACGTAGGTGTCCCAGAGGGCCCCGAAGAAGAAGCCGCCGAAGCGGGCCAGGGCCTCCGCCCGGTGCACGCCGTCCCGGGCGTTGAGGACGCGCAGGGTGGTGAGCTGGCGGGCGAACTCCTCGGCCGTCAGCCGCAGGAAGCCCCGGCCGATGCACTGCGCCTCCGGCCCGTCGCCCTGGTGCAGGGACACGAACAGCGTCGTGGTGTCCTTCCACAGGTCCAGGCCCGGGTCGTCGTAGAGGTCCTTGTAGCCCTCCAGGTAGTACGCCTCGCCGGCCTCGCTGAGCAGGTGGAGCAGGTACTCCATCCGCTGGCCGCCCGGCCGCGCGTGCTCGCGGGTCATCAGGCGCAGCTCCCCGCGCTTCACCACCAGCGGGCGGGACGACAGCACCGGCGCCGTCACCGTGCCCATCAGCTTCAGGGGGTGGCGCTCGTCGCGCAGCGTCGCGTCCAGGTCCTCCGCCGTCACGGTGAGCACGAAGCGCAGCGGCGTGGCGTCGTCGCGCTCCGGGTCCCCGGCCTCCAGGTGCGGGGCCTTCACGTCACCGGACACGAAGCCGTGCATCGTCTCCGTGAAGCGCACGCCCACGGGCCCGGGGGCCGGACGGGCCTCCGCCTCCGGCAGCGGCGCGTAGTCGATGGTCCACCCGTAACGCCGGGCCATCAGCGCGCAGGCGCGCTCGGCGACCGCGGAGATGGTGAGCAGCGGGTTGATGCCCAGCGAGCGCGGCACCACCGACCCGTCGGACACGTACAGCCCTTCGTGCACCGCGCGGCCGGAGGCGCCGGAGAAGACGCGCCCCTCGTGGTCCACCACGCCGTCCTCCGCCCGGTCGGCCATGACACAGCCGCCCAGCGGGTGCGTGCACAGCAGCTCCTTGCCGAAGGCCTCCGACCAGAGCGGGTAGCGCACGAAGGTGCCGCCCAGCGCGGCGGTGGCCCGGCGCAGGCGCTCCTCGACGCGGGTGAGCTGCGGGTCGCGGCCGGCGTCCGGCCAGTGCAGGCGCACGCGGTCGTGCTCCAGCCGCAGCTCGCCCTTGCCCTCGTCGTGGGACATCACCATCAGCGTCTGCGTGTGCTCCACCGCGCCGTGGTCCGGGCCTCGCACCAGGCTGTCCGCCTGGCGCAGCCGCTCCTGCACCCAGTCCAGGATGCCCTCGTCGGTGTCCTCGCCCACCAGCGCCGCGGCCCCCGCGAGCGCCGCGGGCATCAGCGACGCGAGCGCGCCGGGGATGGCGCCCTCCTCGATGATCATCCCCTCGTCCAGCCGCGCGGTGTCGCGCTGGTCGATGACGCCCGCGATGCAGGGGCCCACCGGGTCGCGCGTCTCGTGGTCCTGGTCGCCGTGGCCCACGCCGTGGACGGGCATGTCCAGGTTGTAGCCGAAGGCCAGCACGTCGCCGTTGCTGCTGAAGCGGTGGCCCAGCTTCGAGGACACGGACAGGCCGCGCTCGCGCGAGCGCAGGAGGATCTCCGCCGTGCCCATGGTGCCCGCCGCCAGGATGACCCGGTCCGCGGTGAGCCAGGCGTCGGGCGCGTCGAAGCGCTCGCGGCCGGTGTTGAGGGGGCGGTAGTAGACGCGCCACTTCGCGCCGTCCGGCACCACCGCGCGCACCGCCACCTCCGTGAAGATGCGGGCCCCGTGCGCGTGGGCGTCCGGCAGGTAGTTCATCAGCACGGTGTTCTTCGCGCCGGTGTTGCAGCCCGTGGCGCAGTCCCCGCACAGCGAGCACCCCGGCTGCCGCACGCCCGCGGCGTTGACGCCCGCCTCGAACGTCACCGCCACCGGCGGCCGCGTCAGCCGTCCGCCCAGCTTCTCCGCGGAGATGCCGAACGTCTTGAGCTTCTGCAGGGGCGGATGGTCCTCCGGGTACGGCAGGGGCCGCAGCATCAGCTCCGCGTGCGCGAAGCCGTCCTCCAGCAGGCCGTGCACGTCGGCGCGCAGGGCCTCCGGCCAGCGGGGATCCTCGAACACGCGGGGGTCGGGCCGCATCGTCACGCCGGCGTTGATGAGCGACGTGCCGCCCAGGCCGCAGCCGTCGATGACGGACACGTCGCCGTTGCGGTGGACCTCGATGAGGCCCGTGGGGCTGCCCACGTCCAGGTCGCCCTGCCCCGGAGCGCAGTGGAGCTGGAACTCCGCCACCGCCTGCGCGGGCGTGCGCGGCATCTCCCCCGGGTGCATCTCCCGGCCGCGCTCCAGCACGCAGACCTGTTGCCCCGCGCGAGCCAGGCGGCTCGCGGAGATGCCCCCGCCATAGCCGGACCCCACGACGACCACGGGGTAGTGGTTTGCCAGCTCGCTCCACGGGGATGACAGCCTGCGCATGCTCGCTCCTGGCGGCCTGACCGCCGCCCTTTTCCAGAGACCGCTTTTTATTCCCTGCCGCTGACGCCAGGAGGGGTCCGCATGCTGCGCGGTTCAACCGCGCGGATCCACTCCCCGTCTGGCCAGGCCCCCCGCCTGTCCTCCAGGACAGGCCCCCTCCTGCCCGCCCGGACAGCAGGCGGACCACCTGTCCAGTCAGGCCCTGCCGGACAGACGCGAAGGGCGCGCGTTCTTGAGCGGAAATCCTCCCCGCCCCCCCGGCCCCGGTCGTCCCCAACTGGTCCGACTGTAGGACCAGCTCGCGCGGCGCGGCGCTGACAGGGACGGACTCAAGTCCTGAGGAATCAGAAGAAGCGGCGCAGCACCCAGGCGCCCAGGCTGAGCAGCACGGAGATGACGAGCATGGACGCCAGCGGCGCGAAGAAGCGCGTGTTGCCGCTCTCCACGCGGATGTCACCCGGCAGCCGGCCGAACCAGGAGAAGGCCCCGGCCCACACCAGCAGCCCCACGACGACGAGCCCCAGGCCCGCAGCCACCAGCATCAGGCCCATGGACTTCATGCGGGACTCCCCTCCTCCAGCTCCGCGGCCTCGCCTCCCGAGCGGCGGAAGGCGTTCACCAGCCGGTGCGCGTGGCGCGTCGTCTCCGGCTCGCGGTAGCGGGGGCTCGCCTTCAACACCCACTCCACGGCGGTGTCCAGGTCCATGCGGTGGCCGGGAGACACGTACACGGGGCTGACGCCCGCGCGGGTGCGGACCGCCATGCCCACCACCTCGCCCTTGTGGGTGATGGGGGAGGTGGCGCCCCGCCGCTCCGCGAGCTTCCCGGGCGTGCCCACCAGCAGCGACTTGGCGCAGCCGATGGACGGGATGTCGAACAGCAGCCCGCCATGGCAGGCGATGCCCACCCGTCGCGGGTGCGCGGTGCCCTGGCCGTCGAAGATGAGCACGTCGGGGCGGACGGTGAGCCGAGCCCAGACGGCGGCCAGCACCGGCAGCTCGCGGAAGGACAGCAGGCCGGGGACATAGGGGAACGTCAGCGGCACCGCCGCCACGGCGCGGGCCACCGGCGCGAGCGTCGCGGCGTCGAGCACCACCATGCCGCCATAGCCCGTGTCGTTGCCCTTCTCCGTGGAGATGTCCGCGCCCGCCAGGCGGGTGACGCGCAGGCCCGGGGGCGGCTCGAGGATGAGCTGCTCGCGCAGGCGCTTCTGCAGCGCCACGGCCTCCGTGGGCGTCACGTTCCAGTCATGCGGTGCTCGCGGTGACTCCATGGGTCCCCTCCCGTGCACCCAACACTGTGCATCGCCTGGCCGCGGCGTGACCGCCGCTCCCTCCCCCTGCGTCCAGGAGCGGACGGACAGGGACCGGGCCGGGTTGTCAGGCAGGGCCCGGGGGCGCCGTCCCGGGGCAGGGTTCCCTTCCTGGAGGCTCGAAGCCATGGCGACGCTCAACATCACCCTCGACGGACACTCGGCGGACGTGCCGGTGGAGCTGGAGCGGCACATCAGTGACACCGACGTGCGCCGCATCGCGGTGGAGCTGGTGCGCTCGGGCGGCGTGCCCGGCCTGCACCGCTTCGAGCTGCGGGACGAGGCCTTCCAGCACTACGTCGTGGACCGCTTCCGGGGCGCGCACGGCGAGGAGCGCATCTACCTGCGTCCGAAGGTGCCCTTCGGGGCGTGCTGAGGACCGCCGCCATGCGCATCGTCTTCTGTGGCGTGGGGGCCATCGGGTCCGCGGCGGCGCTGCTGTGCCGCAACCTGGACGCGACGCGGGTGTTCATCGACTTCGACCGGGTGGAGTCGAAGAACCTGCTGTCGCAGGCCTACGTGAAGCCGTCCGTCGGGAAGAACAAGGCGGAGGCGCTGAAGCTCCAGCTTCACAACCTGCACGGCGTGAAGGCGGAGGCCTTCGGCGTGCGCCTCACGCGCGACAACGTGGAGGCGCTCTGCAAGGGCGCGGACCTGCTGGTGGATTGTTTCGACAACCAGGACAGCCGCCAGCTGCTCAGCGACCACGCCCGGAAGACGGGCACGCCGCTGGTGCACGGCGCGGTGTCCGCGGACGGCACGTTCGGGCTGGTGCGCTGGGATGAGCGCTTCACGCCCGACGCCGAGGACACGCAGGGCCAGGCCACCTGCGAGGGCGGCGAGCACCTGCCGCTCCTGGGCCTGCTGGCCGCGACGCTCGCGCGGGCGGTGCAGGACTTCCACAAGCACGGGGTGAAGCGGGACGCCTTCGTGAACCTGAACGCCGTCACCCCGGTCGCAAGTCACGGCTGAGCCTCCGAGCCGGCACCGTCAGCCCGCCCGCGCCAGGGCCGCGCGCTCCTGGTCGAAGCGCACGAGCGCCTGGACGATGTCCTCCTTCGAGTCCGTGAGGAGCAGGTGGCGCGCGTACTCCTGTCCCCGCGCCAGGTGCTCCAGCAGCGGGTACACGGGCCGGGTCTTCGTCCAGAACTCGCGGCCCAGGAAGAGCATGGGGCTGATGACGCCCACGGTGTCGTAGTGGTTCTGGCAGGCGTCCTGGAAGATCTCCTGCACGGTGCCCGCGCTGCCGGGTGAATAGACGACGCCGCCCCGCGCGATGGTGAGCAGGCCCTCCTCGCGCACGCTGTTGGCGAAGTACTTCGCGATGCGCGTGGCGAAGGGGTTGGGCGGCTCGTGGCCGTAGAGCCAGGTGGGGATGCCCAGGCTGTCGCCCATCGCCGCCGCGTCGCGCAGGGGCCAGGTGGCGCGAACCTCGAAGGCGCGCGCCAGCCAGTCCCGGTCCTTGTAGGACGGAGCCCGCGCCAGCACCGCGAGCGCCGCGTCCAGGTCCTCGTCCGCCCGCCCCGCGAACCACGCGCCCAGGTGCGTCGCCTCCATGGCGCCCGGGCCGCCGCCGCTCACCAGGAAGAAGCCCAGGCGCGCCAGCGAACGGGCCAGCTCCGCGACGGAGCGGTAGTCCTCCTGCCCCCGCAGCATGGAATGCCCGCCCATGATGGCCACCACCCGGCGGGGCCTGCCCTGGTCCAGCAGCGCCTCCTCCAGCGCGTCGCTGATGGCGTGGTCGTGAAGCCGCTGCGCCAGCGTCTCCAGGAGGGACGGCGGGTGGGCCCCACCGCGCGAGCTCCAGTGCGCGTAGATGCGCGCGTCCAGCGTGTCCGCGTAGGTGTCCGGACGCGTCGGGTCGAAGCCCGCGTACAGCTCCTCCGGCGTGTAGAGGCGGCTGCGGTACGGGCAGTAGGGCAGCCCGGTGAACGGCGGGAACACCATGGCGCCCCGCGCGAGCACCTGTTGCAGGGTCTCCGGCTCCAGGACGCAGCCCAGGAAGACGGAGCCTGTGAGGTCCGCGCCGAGCAGCGCGTCGCCCGAAGCTCGCAGGTCCAGCCCCTGGAGGATGACGTTGGCCAGGCTCCGGCCGTCGCGCAGGTGCTGCTCGAAGGCAGCCAGGGTCTCGAGCTCCGTCATGTGAACGCTCCGTGAAGGGGATGGGCCCGGCGGATCATCCCCGATGGACGGACGCGTGTCAGGCGCGCCGTGGAGCCCGCTACCGCACCGCCACCTGACGGCGCGGCGGCTGCGCCACCGGGCGCTGCGGCAGGGCCTCCACGGACGCCTTCGCGCTCGCCACGGCGTCCGCGGTGGGCGCCACGCTGGTGTCCTGGAGCGGGTGGCCTGAGCTGTCCGTGTAGACGCCGTCCGCGAAGGGGCCCACGTACTGCTGGGGCGTGGCGGGCAGCGCCTGGGTGAGCACGGTGAGGTGGTTGTCCATCTCGTGCCGGATGGTCGCCTCCTGCGTGCTGGTGTCCCCGAGCGAGTAGTAGAAGAGCACGTCGAACTCCACGCCCACCTGCGTGTAGTTCGGCGCCAGCCACGACGGCGGCAGCGTGGGCACCACGTCGTACTGGTTCACCACGCGCACCGTCGCGGGATTCGTGACGTACTGGGCGTAGGCCGTCCCCCAGGAATCCGCGAGCCCCGCCTTCGGCGCCGCGAACGTGACGGTGGTCACGCTCAGCGACGGCTGGCTCACCGCCAGGTCCAACGCCAGGAACTCCGCCAGCCCTCCGCCCAGGCTGTGGCCCGTCACGAAGAGCGTCTGGATGCTGTTTGCCTTCAGCCACGCGAACACCTGCGCCTGCATCGACTGCGGCACGCCGGTGCCCGTACCGCTGTAGATGCCCCAGAAGCCGCTGTGCACCTGCGGCACGGGGGACATCGCCGCGCCGGAGAACGGCGCGAAGGACGTGGTGGCGTACTGCTCGTCCGCGCTCGTGTCCGCCGCCGTCACGGTCCCGCGCAGCGCCAGCATCGCCGTGCTCGAATCCGCGGCGGAGGTGAACCACAGGCCGAACGCCTCCGCGACCCCGCCCTTCTGCGGCACCCACGCCGTGAGGCTGCCCGCCTGCGTCCAGCCCGAGGGCACGGAGTAATCCGTGCCGTTGAAGGCGGCGTAGGCCGCGACCACGCCCTGCCCCATGCCCAGCACCTGGGTCGCGTCCAGCACGGGCTGGGGTGGAGTGGCAAGCGGGCCCGGCTGCGGACGGGCGGCGGCGGCAACGGTCGTGGTCGTCATGGTCAACTCCGAGGAATGTGGCGGGTGGAACGGGGCGAGCCATGTCGCCAGCCGTTGCCGGGAGCTGATTGCATTGCCCATGCCGCACGCCGCTTCCCTCGGAAGACCTCGCGGAGTGGGCTTCCCCGCGCGCTTTCGACGCGTCGACCGACACGTCGGAGCAGGGCCTCACGCAGGGCGTGCAGGCCGCCGCCCGGGAAAAAATCGAGGCGTGACGGCGATGAGCCGTCACGCCTCAATCCCATCACGTCGTGCGACGTCCTTCGCGGCTACTCGATGGACGCGACCTTGTCGTCCTTGCCGAACTTCACCCGCACCTTGGCCGTCTTCGACTTCCAGTACGTCCAGGTGCTGGAGTTGAACGAGGGCGTCTCATGCGGGGGCGGAGGGCCCCACGCCATGCGCACGGCCTCGCGGCTCATGCCGGGCTCCACCTCCGACGCGGAGACCATCTTGCGGTCCTCCGGCGACAGGGCCTCGAGCTTGCCGGCCTGGTCCTCCGGCGCGAACGCCGCCTGGAACAGCTTCCACGTCTCCGAACCCGAGCGCGCGTCGTTCTCGAACTCCAGCTCCGAGCCGGTCTCCACGACCTTGAACTTCACGGAGGACGAGCCCTTGTCCAGCACCTCGACCCGCGCGTTGAACGGGATGATGGGCCCCTTGAGGTAGTTCACCCAGGACACGGTGCCGTCGTCGAAATGGAAGTTCGCGGTCGCGTGGTAGTAGGTCTTCTCCACCGGGGGCGGCGGGGGGGCGGGGGCCACGGGCTCGTCGCCAACCCGCACGACCTTGCCGTCCGGACCGAACTCCACCTCGAACGTGGAGAACTTCGAGCTCCAGTACGTCCAGCGGTTGCCCTGGAGCGACGGCGTCCGGTGCGGCGGCGGCGGACCGGCCGTCAGCAGCACGGCCTCGCGCGACATGCCCCGGGCCAGCTCTCCGGCCCGGACCTGCTTCTGGTCCTCGGGCGACAGCGCGGCGATGCGCGCGGCGGGGTCCTCCGGCGCGAAGAAGCCGGCGAACAGCACGTTGATGGGCTTGCCCAGGCTGCGGTGCGTCACGAACCGGAACTCGGCGCCCGAGTCCATGACCTTGCAGCGAATCGCGTCGTCGTCCCGCTCGATGACCGCGACCTTCGCCCCCACGGGGATGGCCACGCCCTTGCCGCGGTAGTTCACCGCGGAGAGCTGGTTCTTGTTGAGCAGGAAGGTGGCCTGGGCGAACACCACCTCGGCCTGGGCACTCACCGCCGTCAGCAACCCCAGCGCGAACAGCGCGCCAAGGACATTCTTTCGATACACGTAAACCCCCTCGGGTGAAGCAGCGGCGCGTTTGTAGTGGTGTCCCGCGCGCACTTGCAAGAGGGGGCCGCCAGGTCAGCCTTGGAGGCGCGCTTGAACGCGGTTCATCAGGCCGCGGCGCTGCCGCGCGCGCCGTCCCAGTCCTCCACCTCGTAGAGGAACTTCGTGCCGCCCTTGAGCTTGCGGTTGGCGGACGTGCTCTGGACGAAGACGACGTACTTCTCCAGGCTCGCGGGCCGGATGCGCACCGTCTCTCCCGGCGGCAGCCCGAGCATCTCCCGCGCGCGCTCGCCGCTGTAGAGGTCGCCGGACTTGCGGTCCATCAGCACCACCTCCTTGCGGCCCTGGATGGTCTCCGTCTTGGTGAACTCGTAGAAGCCGCGCCCCGTCCTGAAGCCCAGGCCGTTCTCCGTCACGAACTCCTTGATGGCGCTGTCCGCCTCCACCTCCAGCACCTGGAAGCGCCCCGGCGGCACCGCCCGCAGGTCCGTCTCACCGAACAGCGTGGACGCGGCCCGCTTGAGCATCGTGTTGAACATCGCGTTCAGGCCGCGGTTCATGCGGCCCTCGCGGGACACCTCCGCCTCGTAGGCCTGGAGCTGCGCGTCCGACGACTGCTTGTAGCAGACGGCCAGCAGCATGTCGGTGACGTGCGCGAACTGATCCAGGCTCAGGTGGAAGCCGCCCGACTTCTCCGCCAGCTCCTTGTAGAACGACGTCGCGTGACGGCGGTTCAGCGCCTGGACGCCATACACCGGCACGCCCATGGCCCCCAGCGCGGCCACCTCCTTGCGCCAGTCCAGCTTCTTCGGGTTGTGCTGGGGCGGGTGCGGCACGTCGTCCCCAATGAGCACGAACGCCTTCGTGTAGCCCTTCGTCCAGGACAGGCCCTGCGCCTCGTGCAACACCAGCTCGTAGCACTCGGGCGCGTCGCCGCCGCCCGTCTGGCCCACCTTCTCCACGAAGCGGGTGATGGCCTTCGCGTCGTCCGTGAGGTCCAGGGCCTTGGTCACGTAGGTGGACCCCGCGTCACAGTAGTCCCCGTGCGCGATGATGCCGATGCGGATGCCCGGGATCTCCTTCGTCAGCCGGGCCACGGCGGCCCCCAGCTTCTTGCGCACCTGCGCGAGGCACGGATACATGCTGCCCGTGGTGTCAAAGCTGAAGACGACCTCGACGCGATTATCAATCACAGACATCGTCATGGCGCACTCCCCCTCGTTCGTTTCCTCGCTGCGACGGAAGGAACAATACGTGCGGGGTCTGACATGGAAGGGGGCCGCCGGCGTCGGATTCCGGGCGGCCTCGTACCCCCGTGCCGTTGCCAGACCGGGCCCCTCGTTGCGTAGTGCCCTGGCGGGATGTCAGACCCCGCGCACCACCCAGGGGGAACCATGAGGAACATCGGCATCATCGGCGCGGGCCAGGCGGGGCTGCAGCTGGGCTTTGGCCTGCTGGAGAAGGGCTACACCGTCACGGTCTACTCGGACCGCACGCCCGAGCAGCTCTTCAACGCCCGGCTCGCGGCGACCACCTACCTCTTCGGCCGCGCGTACCAGTACGAGCAGGAGCTGGGGCTGGACTTCTGGAAGGGGCCGGGGGAGTACGCCCGGGGCGGCGACCTGGACGTCTGCGCGGCCCCCGGCCAGCGGGCGCTCCGGGTCCAGGGGCGCATCCTCCAGCCGGGCAAGGCCCTGGACCTGCGGGCGAAGTACTCGCGCTGGCTCGCGGAGTTCGAGCGGCGCGGCGGCACCGTGGTGGTGCGGGACGTGGACGTGGACGCGCTGGAGGCGCTCGTCCCGGGACATGACCTGGTGGTCGTGACGGCGGGCCGCAACAGCTTCACCCGGCTGTTCGCACGGGACGCCGAGCGCAGCATCCACACGCAACCGCAGCGCCACCTCACGGCAATGATTGTCAGCGGCATGAAGCCGCTGCACGAGACGCCCTACCCCGCGCTCAAGTTCATCCTGGCGGCGGGCCACGGCGAGTACTTCTCCATGCCGTACTTCGACCGCATCCGGGGTCCGCTGAACTGCATCCTGCTGGAGGCCATCCCCGGGCAGGGGTTGGATCGCTTCGGCGGCATCGGCACCGCGCGGGAGGCGCTGGAGCGGATGCAGCAGGTGCTGCGCGACTTCTCCCCCTGGGTGGCGGAGCGGCTGGAGGGCGCCGCCATCGTGGACGAGTCCTCCTGGCTCACCGGCGCGTTCACGCCCACGGTGCGCAAGCCGGTGGGGCGGCTGCCCTCGGGCCGGGCGGTGATGGGGATGGGGGACGTCGTCATGCTCAACGACCCCATCGCGGGCCAGGGGCTCAACAGCGCGTCGAAGCAGGCCCACGCGATGACGCGGGCCATCCTCGAGCACGGCGACCAGCCCTTCACGCCGGACTGGATGGAGCAGACCTTCGAGCACTTCTGGCGGACGGAAGGCCAGTTCATCACCGCGTTCACCAACATGCTGCTCCAGCCGCCTCCGCCGCACGTGCTGCGCTACCTGGGAGCGGCCTCGGCGGTGTCCACGCTGGCGGACACGTTCTTCGACAACTTCGGAGAGCCGCAGCGCTTCTGGCCCTGGATTGCCAGCCCCGCAGAAACGGAGGCCCGCATCCAGCAGGCGGCGGCATAGGGACCTGGAGGTCCTGCTCCTCTTGCTGCCCCGCTGACAGCGAGGCGTGCCGGGCTCTGCTAGCCTCCCGCCGTCCCACCTGGGTGGGACAGGAGGCGACGCCGGGATGGACTCACTGGACGCGCGCATGGAGCGGCTGGAAGGCCGGCTTCGAAGGTGGCAGGGCCTCACCCTCGCGGCCTTCGTGCTGGCCGGGGTGGGGCTGGGAACCGCGGCCCTGCGTGACCAGGCACCGCCGCCGCACGCGGGGGAGCTGGTCGCCTCCCGCCTGGTGCTCAAGGACGCCAGGGGCCGCACACGGGCCAGCCTGGAGGCGAACCGCCAGGGTGGCGCGGCGCTGGTGCTGAACGACAGCGAGGGCCGTCCCAGGGCCCTGCTGGGCGTGGGCGAGGACGACTCGCCCCGGCTGCGCTTCTCCACGGCGGAAGGTGAGTCGTTGGCGGAGTTGATGGTGTTCTCGGACGAGGCGCCGCGCCTGACGCTGTCCAAGTCCGGAGGCGCGGAGCTGTTCTCCGTGGGGCTCCAGGTGGACGGCTCGTCGAGGCTGGAGCTGGCGGACGTGACGGGACGGCCCCGGGCCATCCTGGGCGCGGACGAGGAGGGCTCGCCCGGCCTGCTCCTGGTGGACCGGCGGGGCCAGCCCCGCGTGGAGCTGCGCGTGGGCAGCTCCGACGAGGCGAGCCTCGTGCTGGAGGGCCGCAACGGCCAGGTGTTCCGAGCGCCCGGCGTGCAGTGACACTGCGTCATCCACTTCCGCGGGCAGCGATGTCAGGACTGATTTTCGGCCGCGTCCCTCTCCAGCAAGAAAGGAGTGACGCCCATGACGAAGCGCGACGAGCTGAACCCGCTACCCACCACCGCCATGGAGCCCACTCCGGACAGCCTGGACCTGGCCATCGCCTCGTTCCGCGGCAGTCCCCCCGGCACCTGACCCACGCCGCCACCCGGCAACTCCGGGACGGGCATGGACAGAGGCCGGGATCCCGAGGGGGGACCCGGCCTCAGTCATGTCCGGGTCCTCCCTCGAGGACGCAAAGCTCATCGGGATGTAGCTCAGTCTGGTCAAGAGCGTGTGCCTCGGGCGCACAAGGTCGCTGGTTCGAATCCAGTCATCCCGACTTCACCTCAAAGACAAACACCGCCGGGGTAGCCCAACTTGGTAGAGGCGCCGCGCTCAGAACGCGGAGGTTGCGGGTTCGAATCCCGCCTTCGGCACTGTTTCCCCCTGTCGTTACGAGTGGTTCGAGGCGCCCTCCCCGCGTGTCGCACGAATGTCGCGCGCCGGAGTGGGCGGACGGTCCAGGACGTTGACCGCCGTCCTGGACCGACCGCTCGCGTCCACCCTTCGGAAAGCCCTCCACCCCGCGCCAGATGGTTCGGCGGACGTGAAGCGTGCCGCGCGGCAGGTCCAGGTCGCTCCACTGGAGCCCGACCAGTTCCCCCTGCCGCAGCCCCGCTTTGACGGCGACCAGCAGCACGGGACGCCACTCCGGGTCAGCGGCGGAGACAAGTCGCTCGGCCTCCTCGAAGGTCAGGAAGTCGAAATCAGGCTTCCGCGATTTCCCGAAGTGCTTCACACGCGGCGCCTGCGGGATGATCCGCTGATCCTCCGCGAGCGACAGCAACTTCTGGAGTACGGCCAGAACGTTGTTGATGGTCTTCAAGCTCAGGGGCTTGGGCTCCACGTTCAACCGCTTCCGGAGCGCTGACTTCGTCGCGACTTCCTTCGTGTGCTTGCCAAGACTCCGAGGCGCCACAGCCACGCGGCGGGGGTTCCTGCCTGCTTCGTGCCGTGGTTCGTGCACGAGCCCCCGCTATCGGCACGGGCGAGCGTCAAAGGCTGCTCATGTCAAAACCGCGTTCCCCAAAACTCCTGAACGCGCGCACCGCATACAGCGTTCAAGCCGCGAAGGCCCTCCGGACTTCTCGTCGACGGACATCACCTCACGAGGCAGACTCATCATTCATGGGAACGTGGCTGAACGTGGCCTTCATTCAGTGTGCGGATATCGCTCGGGTAGAGAGAGAACTCTCACGCTTGTTGGTGGAAGGGGGGCGGCGCTTGACAACACCCAAGCCGCGCACCCGGAACGGCACGACCGCATGCAGTACGGGCTGGGTGACGAAGTGCAGCGCTGGGGTCTGGCGGGCTTTCACGGGGCACCTGGATGGACCGTCTTGCGCACCGCCCCTTTCGAACTCCTGATGCAGGGAACCCCGCCGCTGCTCGCACGCCTCTCCTCGCGCCTGGGCGTGCCTGCCTTTCAGTACAACATCTATGACAGCACCCCAGAGTTCCTGATGGAGGCGGATGCCGACGGGCGCGTCGAACTTTCGGGATTCGTCGGTCAAGAAATAGCGCGCTATTGGAACAGCGAACCGCCGATGGAGCGTTTGCAGACACAGTTTCGTATCATCGAGCCATCCGCCGTGGCCGCCTGGGCAGAGTCGGCCATGCCGGAGGCGCGTGTTACCGGATGGCTCTACCCCTCCCGCGCCAACTCCCCCCTGACGGATTTCGACAAGCTTTGGGAGTCACAGCGGGCGGATCTCGTGCGATGGCTCGGCCAGCAAGGCACCCGAATTGACCCCGAGAGCCATGAGTGGCGGGTACATCCCGCGCACATTGTTCGCCGGCTCGCTCATGCTGGCAGCGCGTTTCTTCCCGCTGAAGAGTGCGTAGAGCCGGCCATCAAGACTGTATTTGGCGGGCCGAACGCCAGGCACTGCGACAACCTTTTTCTCGTGGAGACACTCGTCCCCCATGCACCCATGCCCGTCGATGGGTTCGTGTTGTACGCGGAAGCGAGCAGCAAGTAGGCGTGGGCGCTTCATGACCGCTGGTGCGCTCCAGGCCATGCCGCTACGCCTCAGCGCCCTCATGATATCCATGGTATTCGTGGATGCTGGCATACTCCACATGCGTCCAGCATTGCCCCGCAGCTCGCTGGCTCGTCTGAAAGGACGTGACCATGCGACTCCGCGCCTACGCCGCACTCCTACTCTTCCTCGCGGCTTGCGCCACGTCGGCACCGAGCCCAGCAGAGCGCGCGGCCCGGAACCCGAGGATCGCCAATCTCCAGCGTGCAGCGGTGCTGCCGTGGACTGACGAGGGACGGTGCGTCGTCCGTGAGGCTTCCCAGCCTTGGCCTGTGCTGGTGGAGAAGTGCTATCGGACCGTCGACCATGACCGGCTCGAGTTCCACGACACCACGGGAAGATGCACGGTCGCCTCCGCTGACGCCGCTGCCGTGGGAATCGGCTTCTGCGTGCTAGCGGCTCCTGAGATTGCCGTGGGAGCCGTGATCGTGCTTGGAGTGGTGGTGGTCGGCGTCGCCATCAAAGAAGCGCTGGACACGTATGAGCTGCGGCACGCCTACCCCGAAGAAGCAGGGACCTCGCGAGGAACGAAGGTGGCATCCCGGGAAGCTGAAGCGCAACGCAAGCCCAGGTTGAAGCCCGAGCCAGCGGGGCAGGACTGGCAGCCCCCGGTGCCACCAGTGCCCGTAGACCGGACGGGGCGCGCCAGTTGCGAACCTGTTCCGGCGCCCCACGCGGGCGAGGATGACCCACACAATGAGTGTGCAGACAAATTCCCACCCAACCGTTACCCCGGGATGGACGTGCTCGTTGGCGGTGTGCGCTTCGATGCGCTGCAAGTCGGCGTGCGCGTGCTGTGGGAGATCAAGACGCATCAATTCGACACGTACTCCAAATTCATCCGGAGGCGGGAGATCGAGAAGGAGCTGGTGCAAATAGAAAAGGAGCAAGACGCGGCGGCGGCATGCGGATATGGCTACGTGATTGGGGTGAGTACCCAAGCGCACAAGGACGCATTGCTTGAAGCAGATCCCCTACTTGATGTCGTCGTCACAGGGTGCAAACGATGACCACGCCTGATTCCCTCACCCTCATCGTTTACGCGCCCGCACTCGTGGGCAACGATGGCCGCACGCTGGATGTCATCCATGGGATGGAAAAGGCACTTCCCGGTTTGCGCCTGGCGTGGCACATCCCCGAGAGCGGCCCCCTCATTGCGTTGCCGCATCGCGACGCATGGCTCGCGGAAATGACGCAGGACGGGAAATTCCCCCTTTTGTGCAACGGGGATGAGAGCTACCCCGTGACGATTTCGGGGAGGGGCAGGTCGGGGCGCCTCAGCCCGGGGAGACAAGCGCGGCTTGAAGTGCATGCCGAAATACCTCTGGACGCACCCGCGATCGCGGCAGCGGGGGCTGTGCTTGAGGCCGTGGCCGAGGGCTCTCACGCGTACTGGGGGCATGTTTCGCCATACGGTTACGGCTCGGAGGTCGCACAGCAGTTTCGCCGTTCGCCTCATGGACCGGAGCGCTCACCCCGTGGGCTTCCCATGCTCAACCTTCCAGAGAAGCTCCCCACGCCTGCGACTCCCTGGTTCCTTGGGTGGCTGAACTATTGGTCTGCCGCCACAGCGAAGACCATCGGGTTCCCGGATCCTGCTCGCGATGCCGAGTTGCTCACGCGGGCGCGGCGTACGGCGTCGAATGGGTGGGTTGTGCAGCTCACGGCTGAGCCGCTCGCATACGACAACCCCGCCCACCTGGATGCACTCAAGCGAACCTACGAGCGGTTCCCCGAGATCGGCGGACGTGCAGCGCCTTGACCCGATTCAGGAGCCCGGTGCGGCACTCTGGCTATAGGAAAGAGACCCACTGCGGGGACGCCGTGCTCCGTCACTGCCCCATGTGCAGCGCCGAGAAGCTCTTCGCGGACCTGTATCGCGTGAAGGGGCTGATGGAGCCCCCACTGACGGACCTTGCCTCACTGGATCCGGAGCGGATGGAGGCGGCGACCACCTCGATGCCCGAGTGAAGGTTTACGACGTCCCAATGCGCTTCACTCCTGGGAGAGGGCGATGACTGACGGACGCGCATGGCAGGGCAATTGGCGGGGCCGCTTGTACGAGCGGGTCCGCGAGCGCGCGATGATGAGTTGCTCCGCACGCTCCTCCCCGACGAGGAGGCCTGAGCAACAGCGGCGGCCCCACCCGCCTACCCGCGAGGGCCGCCCGCCATGTCTCACGACTGCCGCATGAACGTGCGGGTTCGAACCCGCCTTTGGCACATCAGGACAGCAGCTCGACGTACCCGTCCGTTCCGTGCACGCGGATCCGCTGTCCGTCCCGGATCCGCCGGGTGGCCTGCTCCACCCCCACGACGGCCGGCAGGCCGTACTCCCGCGCGATCACCGAGCCGTGGGACATCAGGCCTCCGACCTCCGTCACCAGTCCCTTGACCGCGACAAACAGGGGGGTCCAGCTGGGATCCGTGTAGGCGGTGACCAGGATGTCGCCGGCTTCGAGGTTGGCCTCCGCCATGTCCAGGATGACGCGGGCCCGCCCCTCGATGGTCCCGGCCGAGACCGCCAGGCCCACCAGCGCGCCTGCCGGCAGGTTGTCGCGCCGGTACACCCCGTTGAGGACCTCGCCATCCGACGTGAGCACCCGGGGCGGCGTGAGCGCTTGCTGCGACCGGAACGTGTCCTTGCGCTGACGGATGAGCCGCGCATCCACCCGGTTCGTGCGCACGACGTCCTGGAGCTCCTGGAACGTGAGGTAGAAGATGTCTTCCTTCTCACGCACCACGCCGGCCTGCACGAGGCGCCCGGCTTCTTTCAGCAGGGCCTGCTTGTAGACGAAGTAGCGGTTGATCTTCCCGTACTTCGGATACTCCCGATAGCCGGCGAAGGTCCGGACCCGGTCGATCATCCGCTTCGTCTCTTCGGCCTTCCCTGCCCCGTCCGGCAAGGCCCGCAGGCGCTCCAGCACCTCCTGTTCCTTCTTCCAGGCCTCCTGCCGCCCCTGCTCGAAGCGCCGCTTGCTGGCGCCCGGCTCGAAGTTCTTGATGTTGCCGAGGATGAGGGGCACGAGCGTGCTGGGGCGTTCGCTCCAGCGCGGCTTCGTGATGTCGATCTCACCGACGCAGCGCATGCCGTACTTATCAAGCCAGGCCTGGATGGCGTCCCGCGCTTCCTTTCCGCCAGCGAGCCGGGGCAGCTCCTCCAGGAAGCCTTCGTCCTTCGCGTCCTGCAGGAAGGCCACCACCTCCGGATGCGGGCGGATCACATCCGCGACGTCCAGGAGCGCCAGCCCCATCTCCGACGTGACGTTGTGGGGGACGGACTGCGTGAGCGTGTCCGCCGCGTTCTTCTCACCCAGCCACGCCTGCAGCTGGTCGTTGAGCCACCAGGTGGCCTCCATCCCCGCCATGATCACCTGGAAGCTCCGCGGCTCGAACAAGAGCCGCTTCAGCTCCTGGAGGTCCGACAGGATGAAGTCGAGCAGCGCCGTTCCGGACTTCGTCCGGATGTCGCGCTTCAAGACGGCGAGCGAGTCCTCGCTGCGGCGGATCAGCTCGTCGACGATGGCCGGGTCGGTCTCGAGCGGGGCTGGGGCGCCAGCCGGCGCCGCGCGAGGCCCTTCGTCCGGGAGCGACGGAATGAAGTCGCTGCGTCCGATGAGGGTCCGCAGCGCGTCCCCGGTCAGCGGATCCGATTTCCCCGCGAGCCCCAGGAGGCCCGCGCGGCCCGCGGGCGTGGCCAGGTTCTGGGTGACGTCGACGAACAGCCTCCCGCCGGCCTCGTACATCGGCCGCATGGCCGTCAGCTGGAACAGGGAGAGCCCCAGGGGCTTCAAGGCGTCGGTCATCATCTGCTGATGGCCGACGGAGAGGTAGACGTGGTTCTCCCGGTCGCCAGCCGCGGGGATGGGGAACAGCGTGGTGATGGGCCGGCTCTGGACGAACTGGAAGTCATCGTCCGCGAGGCACCATTCGATGTCCTGGGGGCAGCCGAAGTGCGCTTCGATCCGCCGGCCCAGCTCCACGAGCCGCACGACCTGCGCATCCGTCAGCGAGGGCTGCCGCTGCCGCTCCGGTTCAATTGCCTGCTCCTGCGTCCCGCCTCCCGGCGAGGCCTGGATGGCGAGCTGCTTGGTGCCGACCGTCTTGTCGGTGACTTCGCCGTCCCGCACCTTGTAGACGTCCGCGTTCACCCGGCCGGAGACCAGGGCCTCGCCGAGCCCGAAGCTGGCCTCCACGGAGGCGAGCTTCCGGTGGGAGGTGATGGGGTCGCCGTGAACAGGATCCCGGCCGCCTGCGGGAAGACCATCCGCTGCACCACCACCGCCATGCGGACCTTCCGGTGGTCGAAGCCGTTGCGCAGGCGGTAGGTCACGGCCCGCTCCGTGAAGAGCGAGGCCCAGCACCGGCTGACGTGCTGGAGGATCGCCGCCAGCCCCACGACGTTCAAATACGTGTCCTGCTGGCCCGCGAAGGAGGCCGTCGGCAGGTCCTCCGCCGTCGCGCTCGAGCGGACGGCGTAGGCGGCGTGCTCTCCCAACTGGACGAGCTGGCGGGTGATGGCCGCCGCCAGCTCGTCAGGCATGGAGGTTCCTTCGAGGGTCTGGCGGAGCTCCGAGCTGAGCGCGCGGAGCTGCTCCTGGTCGTCCTGCTTCAGACGCGACAGCTGCTCGAGCTGAGCGTCGAACGACGGCGCTTCCACGAGGACCCGCTGGAAGGCCTCCGTCGTCACGCAGAAGCCAGCCGGCACGCGGATGCCGTCGATCCGTGAAAGCGCCCCCAGATGCGCGCCCTTGCCGCCAACGAGCGCGACCTGCGTCTGGTCTATCTCCTGGAGACCCAACACATAGCAGCCCATGCGAACACCGCCCTTTCGCGAAAGGGCGGCACTGTACCGCTGACCGCGCAGCGGGCGAGGGTGTTTGGATTTCGGGAAATCATCACCGGGAATTCGCCGGAGCTTGATAGACTTGTCATCAATGACTGGCGAACGTCCGTGCGCCGGTCGCCTACCGCCGCGCCTTCCTAGCGCCGGTGGACCACAGCGCCCAACCCATCAGCACGGGCTGGAAGAACAGCCGCACCAGCCGCTTGGTGTCCGTATCGAGTCCGAACGCCGAGAGGTGCTTCGCGTACTGATGCAGGTTGCCGGGAAAGACCGCCGCGAAGAAGGCCGCCAGTCCCAGCCCGACGAGGGCCCGGTGCCGCTTGTTGAAGAGCAGGGTCAGCCCGAGCCCTATCTCCACCACTCCAGACAGCAGGACCACGGTGTCCTTGTCCATGGGCACCCAGTCCGGCACCTGCGCCTGGAAGGGTCCTCGCGCGAAGGAGAGATGTCCCGTGCCGGCCGTGACCATGAACGCGCCCAGCAGCCCGCGCCCCACGTCCTGCGATGGTGTGGTCCTGGTTTCCTGCAGCACGTGGCGCCTCCGCTCCAGTCCAGCCTTCCCCTCCCCGGAAGATGAGGAGCGGGGGTGGAGGGTGCAAAGGCGGCGCTGAGCCTGCCTGGACGCTGGCTCCCCGCGAAGAGTCCGCACGTCCGGGGGCGCGCCCGGGAATAGACTCCCGCCCATGGTCAAGCTCTACCAGTTCCACCCCTCCGGGAATTGCTACAAGGTCCGTCTGCTGCTGCACCAGCTCGCGATCCCGTTCGAGACGCAGGAGGTGGATCTCTCCGCGGGAGCGACTCGCACGCCGGAGTTCAAGGCAATGAACCCCATTGCCCGGACCCCCACCGTGGAGCTGGAGCCCGGGGTCTTCCTCGCCGAATCCAACGCCATCCTCTGGTACTTCGCCGAGGGCACGCCCTTCATCCCCACCGACCGGCTGGAGCGGGCGCGGATGCTCCAGTGGATGTTCTTCGAGCAGTACAGCCACGAGCCCTACATCGCCGTGGCCCGGGCGTGGCTCAGCTTCTTCGGTGTCCCCGCCGGCAAGGAGAAGGAGCTGGAGGAGCGCATCCAGAAGGGCTACGCGGCGCTCGACGTCATGGAGGGTGAGCTGCGCAAGCGGCCCTTCTTCGCGGGCGAGCACTACAGCCTCGCGGACATCGCGCTGTATGCGTACACGCACGTGGCGGAGGAGGGCCGCTTCGACCTGTCCCGCCATCCCGCCATCCGCGCCTGGTTCGAGCGCGTGCAGGCCCAGCCCCGCCACCTGCGCCTCACCGACGTCATCAAGGCGCCGTAGGCACCGCGGCCCTCGGCCGGAAGTCCCGACCTGGTCAACGCGAACAGCGCGATGACCTGCTCGTTGGGCGCCGAGCCCAGGCGGGCCCGGTGTCCGGTGCGCAGCGGCCTGATTCCCAGGTGCTTCCCGCCGCTGCCTGTGACGACAGCGGCTGCGCCGCGCCCTCCCGCCGAGGGAGCAGGGCGGCGGCGTCAACGGGTCGTCGCCTCCGGACGAAATCCGTTTTCGCTCCGCGCGGGCGACCATTAACCTGGGTTCCCCAGCAGCCCTGTCCTATCTGGAGACGATATGTCGCACGAGTATCCCGAGGAGCAGCTCCTGGCGTTCGTCCAGGCCATGGCCAACGTGGCGGCGAGCGATGGCCGCGTCACCGAGGACGAGCGTCAGCAGCTCGATGACGTGGTGAGGGGCATGGGGCTGTCGCCCCGGGATGAGCAGGTCTCCGCCATCATCGAAGCGGAGTTCAAGAAGCCCGGCAACCTCACGGACATCGTCCGGAAGATTGAAGTCCGGGAGCTGCGGGTCTCCCTGCTGCGCATGCTCGTCGAGGTGGCCTGCGCCGACGGTGAGATCGCGAACGAGGAGCGCAAGGCCGTGAAGGATGCCGCCAGCGCTTTTGGTTTCGACGTGTCCGCCGCCGACGAGCTCATCGGCTGGACGCTCGACTCGATCAAGCTCGAGCAGCGCGAGCAGCAGATCATGGCGAAGCTGCTCTGAAGTGACGGAGGCCCGGTGCGGGATTCGAGCTCCGCACCGGCGCGCTCCCGGGACCGGTGCCCGCGGCTGCACATGCTGGGAGCCCCGCTGGCAACTGTCATTGATTGGACAGCTCAGAATTCGTTCAGGACGTTGATGACCTTGCCATCCTTGGCCACCACGCGGAGGCGGCTGAACCCCCAGACCTTGCTCGTCTGAACGGCCTTCACATGGAGCACGCCGTCCTGCTTGCTTCCGGAGAGCGGAATCTCCATTTCGGCGAGGGCATCATCGCCGCGAGACTGGGTCCTGCCGGAGAAAAAGAAGGCGCCGCTCACGGGCGAGCCCAGCGACTGGACCACCTGGCGGTGGTTCACCACGCGAGCCAGGGCCTCCTCGTGGGGAAACTGACTCCGGACCCACATGCCGCCGCAACCGCAGCACATCAACGGAAGTCCCACGAGCGCTCCGAGCACCCACTTCAGCGTCGGCGACATGGCTGGCTCCTGGCCCTCTTGGGGCGTGACGACGTGGCAGGGAACACCCTAAATGCCTATCGAAACCGGCGAAAACGGGCGGGCAGCGAGGCGTCCCTGGGCGACCTCGCATGAATGACATTCCACGCAAGCCCATGGACGCCCCGGCGCGAATGGCTCGCGCCCTCGTCTCGCTGGACGGGGTGTCCGTCGGGGATGCCTTTGGCGAGCGGTTCTTCGGTCCGCACGAGCGCGTGCAGCCCTGGGTGGAGCAGCGGCTCCTGCCTCGCGCGCCATGGGCATACACCGACGACACCGAGATGACGCTGTCCCTGGTCCAGGTGCTGGAGGACCACGGGCACGTCCACCAGGACGCGTTCGCGGACCTCCTCGCGAAGCGCTACCGCCGCGACAAGAACCGCGGCTATGGCGCCACCGCGCACGACATCCTGTGGAAGCTGGGGCTCGGGCTGCCCTGGCGTGAAGTGTCCGCGGAGGTCTTCGAGGGCCAGGGCTCCATGGGCAACGGAGCGGCCATGCGCGTGGCGCCCCTGGGGGCGTACTTCGCGGGAGACCTGGGCCGGGTGGTGGCGGAGGCGCGCGCGTCGGCGGAGGTGACACACCTGCACCCGGAGGGGCAGGCGGGTGCCATCGCCATCGCGGTCGCCGCCGCGTGGGCCTGCCAGTGGCAGGAAGCCCGAGGTTCCGCGATGGAGCTCTTCGACACGGTGCTGGACTGCACGCCCTCCGGCGCCACGCGTCTGGGATTGGAGAAGGCCCGGGCCTGGCCGCGGGATGCCAGTCCCTCCTCCGCGGCGCGCACGCTGGGCAGCGGTCAGAAGGTCATCTCCGAGGACACCGTGCCCTTCGCCGTGTGGTGCGCGGCAAGGCACCTCGACTCCTTCGAGGAGGCCCTCTGGTGCACGGTGGCCGGCTTCGGAGACCGGGACACCACCTGCGCCATGGTGGGCGGAATCGTTGCCCTGAGCGCCGGGCCTTCCTCCATCCCCGCGCACTGGCTCGCTGCCCGGGAGCCACTGCGCCGACGGGTGTGACGGCGACCCGAACCTGGCGGCTAGATTCGGGGCCGTGAGCTCCTTCCCGACCGCCCTCCCCTCCGTTGACGCCATCCCCTTGCGTGGAGGTCCCGTGCTGCGCTGGGGCGTGCTCGCGCCCGGCCGGATCGCCGGGGGCTTCGTCTGGGCCCTGCATCAGCACACCGACCAGCGCGTCCACGCGGTCGCCTCCCGCGACCCCGAGCGCGCCTCACGCTTCGCCTCGCAGTACGGCATCCCGCGCGTCCACGCGTCCTACGAGCAGCTCGTCCGCGACCCTGACGTCGACATCGTCTACGTGGCGTCTCCCCACAGCGAGCACAAGCGCCAGGCCCTGCTCGCCATCGCCGCCGGCAAGCACGTCCTCGTGGAGAAGCCGCTCGCGCTCAACGCCGCCGAGGCCCGCGACATCGCCCGGGCCGCTCGCGCCGCGGGCGTCTTCGCGATGGAGGCCCTGTGGTCCCGCTTCCTCCCCCAGACGCTGCTCATCGAACGGCTGCTGCGTGACGGCGTGCTCGGGGACATCCGGCTCGTCACGGCGGACTTCGGCGGCCGCTTCGACTTCGACCCCGAAGGCCGCGTCTTCAACCCCGCGCTCGGCGGGGGCGCCCTGCTCGACATCGGCATCTATCCCATCTGGCTCGCGCACTTCGTGCTGGGCCCGCCCCCGCACGTTCACGCCACGGGCTCCCTCACCCAGACCGGAGTGGATGGGCAGGCGGCGCTCGTCCTCACCTACGCCCTGGGGGCCCAGGCGCTGCTGCACACCACCCTCTTCGCGGAGACGCCCCAGGAGGCCGTCATCGCGGGGACGCACGCGCGCCTCCAGCTCGACTCGCGCTTCTTCACGCCCGGCGGCTTCACGCTGAAGGCCGCGAGGTCGGACCAGCGGCTGCGCTGGACCGACCCCTCCGGTCTCCAGGGCAGCGAGGGACTGGCCTGGCAGGCCGTCGCGGTCGCCAGTCACATCGCCGAGGGACTCAGGGAGTCCCCCCTGCATCCGCTGGAGCGCAGCATCGCCCTGCTCGAAACCATCGACGTCGCGCGGGAGCAGCTGCGCGCCGCCGGTCCTGGCGTCCACGGACATCTGTTCACGCGCTGACGCCGGGCCTCCCAATCACCGGGCACGCGCCCCAGGTGGCCGCGACCCTGTCAGGGCGGCCGTACACTGCTTGCATCGCTACGCTCGGAGGACGTCATGGGTTTCCTGCGGCCCCACGCTGAACGCATCTACGCGCTGCTCCGGATCATGGCCGGGCTGATGTTCATGCAGCACGGCCTTCAGAAGCTCTTCGGCCTGTTCGGCGGCGTGCCCGCGGGGGCGCCGCCCTTCGTCGTCTACGGCGCGGGCACCATCGAGTTCGTGGGCGGCGCGCTCATCGCGCTCGGGCTGTTCGCCGGCCCTGCGGCGTTCATCGCCAGCGGCACGATGGCGTTCGCCTTCTTCCTCGGGCACGTGGCCTCCCACGGGGGAAACCTCATCCCCCTCGTGAACCAGGGCGAGCTCGCGGCGCTCTACTGCTTCGGGTTCCTCTACATCGCCGCGCACGGCTCGGGCATCTGGAGCGTCGACGCCGCGCGCCGGGGGCGATGACCGTCCGCCCGCCTTGATGGAGGGCACGCGAGCAGCCGTGCCCATGAAGAGGGGGCCGGACGGCCGGCCTCCAGACCCTGCGTCGAGGGGCCAACCTTCGTTCCAGGCGCTCCGCCTGCCCCGTTTGCGCGTGTGGTAACGAACGCTCTCGATGAGCTCCTCGACCCGCCCGAGCGCCACTGCCTCCAGCGAAACCGAGACGTCGGACGTGCGCCACCGCGAGGCAGCGGCGGTGCTCGAGGGCGGAGGCGAGATGGGCGCGCTCATGCGCTCCATCGACTGGACGCGGACTCCCGTGGGAGCGCCCGGGACGTGGCCCCAGTCCCTGCGCACGGCGGTGAGCATTCTGCTGGAGTCGCGCTTCCCCATGTACATCGCGTGGGGCCCCCAGCTGGTCCAGTTCTACAACGACGGCTACCGGCCGGTGCTGGGCGCGACGAAGCACCCGGCCGCCATGGGCCACAGCGCGCAGAGCACCTTCGCGGAGAGCTGGCACATCATCGGCCCGATGTTCGAGGGCGTGAGGCAGGGCACGGCGGTCGGCTCCGAGGACTGGATGCTGCCGCTGGACCGCAACGGCTACCTCGAGGAGTGCTACTTCACCTACTCCTACAGCCCCATCCGGGATGAGACCGGCGGCGTCGGGGGCGTGCTGGTCACCCTCACGGAGACCACCGGCCGGGTGCTGGGCGAGCGGCGGCTGCGGACGCTGCGGGACCTGGCGGCACGGGCGGGGGCGGTGAAGCGCGAACAGGACGCCTGGCGCGAAGCGGCGGCCGCGCTGGAGACCAACAGCTGGGACATCCCCTTCGCCCTGCTGTACCGCCAGGGGGACGCGGGCCAGGGCCTGGAGCTGGTGGCGACGACGGGCTGGGGGCAGGACACCGCCACGCCCGCCGCGCGCTTCGGCACCGACAGCGCCGCGTGGCCCTTCGCGGAGGCGACCGACGCCCAGGAGCCCCGGTTCGTCCCGGACGTGCAGGCGCGCTTCGGGCCGCTGCCCGGCGGCAGGTGGCCGGAGTCTCCCCGCACGGCGTGGCTCTTCCCCATCACGCGCGCCGGCGCCGAGCACCCGTATGGCTTCCTCGTGGCGGGCGTGAGCGCGAGGCGCGCCCCGGACGACGACTACCGCGGGTTCCTGGGGCTGGTGGCGGACCACCTCGCGACGGCGCTCGGCAACGCCCGCGCCTACGAAGAGGAGAAGCAGCGGGCGGAGGCCCTGGCGGAGCTGGACCGCGCGAAGACGGCCTTCTTCAGCAACGTGAGCCACGAGTTCCGCACGCCGCTGACCCTGATGCTGGGCCCCATCGAGGACGGCCTCGCGGATGACCGGCAGCCCCTGCCTCCGGCGCAGCGGGAGCGCCAGGAGGTGGTGCGCCGCAACGGCCTGCGCCTGCAGAAGCTGGTCAACACGCTGCTCGACTTCGCCCGCCTGGAGGCGGGGCGCGCGCGGGTGTCCTTCGTCCCGACGGACCTCTCCGCGCTCACCGTGGACCTGGCGAGCGCCTTCCAGTCCGCGGTGGAGCGCGCGGGCCTGCGGCTGGAGGTGGACTGCCCGCCCCTGCCCGAGCCCGTCTACGTGGACCCCTCCCTGTGGGAGAAGGTCGTCCTCAACCTGCTCTCCAACGCCTTCAAGTTCACCGTCCAGGGGGAGATCCGCCTCGCGCTGAAGTGGCTCGGCGCGCAGGTGGAGCTCACCGTCCAGGACACGGGCATCGGCATCCCGGAGGAGGAGCTGCCCCGCGTCTTCGAGCGCTTCCACCGCGTGGAGGGCGCCCGGGGGCGCAGCCACGAGGGCACCGGCATCGGCCTGGCGCTGGTGCAGGAGCTGGTGCACCTGCACGGGGGGCGCGTGACGGCGACCAGCACGCCAGGCCAGGGGAGCACCTTCCACGTCCTCCTGCCCACCGGCTCCGCGCACCTGCCCCGGAAGCCGGACGCGCAGGAGCCGGCGCTCCCGTCCACCGGCATCGGCCCCGGCGCGTTCCTCGCGGAGCTCTCCCAGTGGAGCGCCGCCGCGCCCGTCGCGCCGCGGTCCACCGTCCGCGCGGACGCCCGCGTCCTGGTGGTGGACGACAACGCGGACATGCGCGCCTACCTCACCCGGCTGCTGGAACCCCGCTGGAGCGTGGAGGCGGTGAACGAGGGCGGGGCCGCGCTCGCCGCCGCGCGCGCCATCCCCCGACCTCATCCTCTCCGACGTGATGATGCCGGGGGTGAATGGCCTGGAGCTGGTCCAGGCCCTGCGCGCCGACGAGCGCACGCGCGCCATCCCCATCATCCTGCTGTCCGCGCGCGCGGGCGAGGAGGCCACCATCGCGGGGCTCGACAGCGGCGCGGATGACTACCTGGTGAAGCCCTTCTCCGCGAACGAGCTCCTCGCGCGCGTCAACGCCCAGCTCACGGTCGCGCGGCTGCGGCGGGAGACCTGCTCGCGGAGCGCGCGCACGCGGCGGAGGCGGAGCGGCTGCTGGAGGAGTCCCGCCGCGCACGCGGCTGCGCGAGGAGACGCTCGCCGTCGTCAGCCATGACCTGCGCTCGCCGCTGACCGCCATCCGCGCCGCCACGGAGCTGCTCCAGCGGCTGCCGCCCGAATCCGAGGCGACCGCCCGCGCGCGCAAGCAGGCCGACGCCATCCGCCGCTCCGTGGACCGGATGAACCGGCTCATCGAGGACCTGCTCGACCTGGCGAGCATCGACACCGGGACGCTCGCCATCGAGGTCCGCCCGCAGCCGGTGGAGGCGCTGCTGCGCGATGCCCGGGAGCTCTTCGAGCCCCAGGCGGCGGAGAAGGGCCTGCGCCTCATCGTGGAGCAGGAGCCCGGGCTCACCCTGTGGTGCGACCGGGAGCGCCTCCTTCAAGCGCTCGGGAACCTGCTGTCCAACGCGCTGAAGTTCACCCCCGCCGGGGGCAGCCTCCACCTGCGGGTGGGGAGCGAGCCCGGCACGGACGACCTGCGCTTCAGCGTGGCGGACACCGGCCCGGGCATCCCCGCCAGCGTGCAGCCGCACCTCTTCGACCGCTACTGGCACGCGTCGCAGCGGCGGCGCGACGGTCATGGCCTGGGCCTCTCCATCACGAAGGGCATCGTGGAGAGCCACGGCGGGCACGTCTGGGTGGAGAGCGGAGAGGGCGGGGGCACCACCTTCCACTTCACCCTTCCGCGCGAACAGCGGCCCCGGGCGCCGCCGCGCCCGCCCCGCGCGCGCCCCTCCCGGAGCCCACGCCGGCGGCGGGGCCGGCCACGGAGGAGCCCTTCCTCCAGCACGGCGGCGACATGGGCGCGATGTTGCGGGCCCACGACTGGTCCACCCACTCCCTGGGCCCGCCGGAGCAATGGCCCCAGTCCCTGCGGACGTCCGTCAGCACGATGCTGCGCTCGCCCTACCCCATCATCCTCTTCTGGGGCCCGAGCTGCGGATGCTCTACAACGACCCGTTCCGGCCCATCCTGGGGGCGAAGCATCCCCAGACGCTGGGCGCGCGCGGCAGCGAGGCGCTGGCCGAGGAGTGGGGGCAGCTGGGCCCGTTGATCCAGCGCGCCCAGGACACGGGCAAGCCCATCTACATCGAGGACGGGAACGTCAACTTCGCGCGCCGCCCCGGCGGCCTGCGGGAGGAGTCCTACTTCACCTGGTCCTACAACCCGACCATCGGCGAGTCGGGGGAGATCGCCGGCATGTTCGCCATCGCCAGCGAGACGACTCGGCAGGTGGTGGGGGACCGGCGGCTGGCCATCCTCCGGGAGCTGTCCATCCGCACGGCGCTGGACAAGACGGTCGAGGGCGTCTTCCGCTCGCTGGAGGCCGTGCTCGCGCAGGCGGCGCACGACGTGCCCTTCGCGCTGCTCTACGTGGTGAAGGCGGGCCAGGCGCGGCGGGTCAGCTGCGCGGGCCTGGAGCGCGGGCTGGCCGCCGCGCCCGTGACGCTGGCGGCGGGCGACACGTCCTCCTGGCCCCTGGCGCGCGTCATGGAGACGCGGCAGGAGGTCCTGCTGGAGGACCTGGCACGGCGCTTCGGTCCCCTCCCCGGCGGCCCCTGGCCGGAGCCCACGACGCGCGCCCTCCTCCTCCCGGTGCCCATGGGCGCGGAGACCGACACCCTGGCCGTGCTGGTGTCGGGCCTGAGCCCGCTGCTCGCGCTGGACGAAGAGTACCGGGGCTTCCTGCAACTGCTGGCGCGGCAGCTGTCCGCCAGCATCTCCAGCGCCCGCGCCTACGAGCAGGAGAAGCAGCGGGCGGAGGAGCTGGCCCGGCTGGACGCGGCGAAGACCGCGTTCTTCAGCAACGTCAGCCACGAGTTCCGCACGCCGCTCACGCTCATCCTCGGGCCCGTCGAGGACGCGCTGACGCGGACGCCGAAGGCGCTGGAGGCAGAGCCGCTGGAGCTGGTGCGCCGCAACGCCTTGCGCCTCTTCAAGATGGTCAACACGCTGCTCGACTTCTCCCGCATGGAGGCGGGGCGGGCCCAGGCCCGGTACGCGCCCGTGGACCTGTCCGCCTTCACCACGAGCCTCGCGAGCGCCTTCCAGTCCGCGGTGGAGAGCGCGGGCCTGCGGCTGGTGGTGGACTGCCCGCCCCTGCCCGAGCCCGTCTACGTGGACCCGGAGATGTGGGAGAAGGTTGTCCTCAACCTGCTCTCCAACGCGGTGAAGTACACCCACCGCGGGGAGATCCGCGTGAGCCTGCGCTGGGAGGACGCGCAGGCCGTGCTGCGCGTCGAGGACACGGGGGTGGGCATCCCCGAGGAGGAGCTCCCGCGCGTCTTCGAGCGCTTCTACCGCGTCCGCGTCACCCAGGGCCGCAGCCACGAGGGGACGGGCATCGGCCTGGCGCTGGTGCAGGAGCTGGTGAAGCTGCACGGAGGCGGTGTCGCGGTGACGAGCGCGCTCGGCCAGGGCACCACCTTCACCGTGCGGCTGCCCCGGGGGACGGCGCACCTGCCCCCGGAGCGCGTCGAGCGCGCCCCGCGGCCGGGTCCGGTGCCCACGGGCGCCGCCCTCTTCGTGGAGGAGGCGCGCCGCTGGGCCACGGACGTCATCGCCCCGGACGCCCTCGGCGACGAGCTCGCGCTGGAGCCCCTCTCGCCGGAGACCTCTCCGGAGCTCGCGCGCTCCCGCATCCTGCTCGTGGACGACAACGCCGACCTGCGCACCTACGTCACGGGGTTGCTCAAGCACGGCTTCCCGCACGTGGAGACCGCCAGGAACGGGCAGGAGGCGCTGGAGCAGGCGCGCGTCCGGCCGCCGGACCTCATCCTCTCCGACGTGATGATGCCGGTGCTGGACGGCTTCGGCCTGGTGCGCGCGCTGCGCGCCGACGAGCGCACGCGCGCCATCCCCATCATCCTGCTGTCCGCGCGCGCGGGCGACGAGGCCACGGTGGAGGGCCTGCGCAGCGGCGCGGATGACTACCTGGTGAAGCCCTTCTCCGCGCGCGAGCTGCTGGTGCGGGTGCGCACCCAGCTGGACATGGCCCGCGTGCGCCGGGAGGTGGTCCGCAACGAGGTGGAGAGGGATTCGCTGCGCGAGTCCCTGCGGACGCGGGACGAGTTCCTCCGGCTGGTGAGCCATGAGCTGCGCACGCCCGTGAGCGCCCTTTCGCTCAACATCCAGTCCCTGGTGCGGAGCCTGGACGTCCCGGACGCGGACGTGACGCCGGAGGCCACCCGGGGCAAGGCGCGCACGACGCAGAAGCACCTCCAGCGCCTGGCGCGCCTGGTGGAGCAGCTGGTGGACGTGTCGGAGTTCGTCACCGGCCCGCTGGACCTCTCCCGCGAGGAGGTGGACCTGGCGGAGCTCGCGGCCGCCGTCGTGGCGCGGACGCGGGAGAAGGCCCTGCGCGCGGACTGCGTCCTCACCCTGGAGGCGCCCCTGCCGGTGGTGGGGCGCTTCGACCGCGCGAGGCTGGAGCAGCTGCTCGACAGCCTGGTGGACAACGCCCTCAAGTTCGGGACGGGCAGGCCCGTGGAGGTCCGCGTGGCGCGCGCGGCGGGCCGGGTGAGCCTGGCGGTCCGGGACCATGGCGACGGGGTGGGCCAGGAGGACCAGGAGCGCGTCTTCGGGCGCTTCGAGCGCGCGGTCCCCGCGAGCCACCACGGCGGCTTCGGGGTGGGCCTGTGGATGGCCCGCCACATCGCGGAGGCCCACGGGGGCAGCCTCCACCTGGAGCCCACGGAGGGCGGAGGCGCCACCTTCACCACGGTGCTGCCGCTGGACGTACCGCGGGGAGGGTGACCTCCGGTCGCTGGAGCGCGGCCCCCCCTGGCTGTGCTAATTCCGCAGGCCCGTAGGCGACGTCCCCCCTCCTCTCCCGGAAGACCTCCATGGCAGGCAGCAGCCTGATTGCGCTCATCGACGACATCGCGACCCTCCTGGATGACGTCTCCATCCTGACGAAGGTGGCGGCGAAGAAGACGGCGGGCGTACTGGGAGACGACCTGGCGCTCAACGCGCAGCAGGTGACGGGCGTGAACGCGGACCGCGAGCTGCCCGTGGTGTGGGCGGTGGCGAAGGGCTCGCTGGTCAACAAGGCCATCCTGGTGCCGGCGGCGCTGGCCATCAGCGCGCTGGTGCCCTGGCTGGTGACCCCGCTGCTGATGGTGGGCGGCGCCTTCCTCTGCTTCGAGGGCTTCGAGAAGCTTGCCCACAAGTTCCTCCACAGCAAGGAGGAGGACGAGGCGCACCACGCGGAGCTGCGCGAGTCGCTGGTGAACCCGGGCGTGGACCTGGTGGCGCTGGAGAAGGACAAGATCAAGGGCGCGGTGCGCACCGACTTCATCCTCTCCGCGGAGATCATCGCCATCACGCTGGGCACGGTGGCGGCGGTGGACTTCGCCACCCGCGTCACGGTGATGGTGGGCATCGCCCTCATCATGACGGTGGGGGTGTACGGGCTCGTGGCGGGCATCGTGAAGCTGGACGACGCGGGGCTGTACCTCAGCCGCAAGGGCGGCGGCTTCGCGCGCGGCCTGGGCGCGGGCATCCTCCGCGCGGCGCCGTGGCTGATGAAGTTCCTCTCCGTGGCGGGGACGGCGGCCATGTTCCTGGTGGGCGGCGGCATCCTCGTGCACGGCGTCTCCGGCCTGCACCACGCGGAGGAGTCCTTCTCCGCCTGGGCCGGGCGCGTGCCGGGCGTGGGAAGCGTCCTGGGCGGGCTCGCCCCCATGCTGCTCAACGCCGCGGTGGGGCTGGGCGCCGGCGCCGTGCTGGTGCTGCTCTTCACGCTGGGCCAGAAGCTGCTCAAGGGCCGGGGCGCGAAGAAGTAGCCATCGAGAGGAAAAGCCAGGGACGTGGCCCGGTGGACACCCGGGCAGACGTCCCGGAGAGTTCACTTGAGGGACACCTTGAATTCCTTGAAAGAAGAGGAATGCAAAGGAGCCTCTCGATGCACATTCGTTACCTGGTGGCCGGACTCCTGGTCGCCGTCGTGGGTTGTGAAGGCAAGCCGGAGAACGACCCAGAACCCCAGACGCAGGCCGCCGCGGTGACCGCGGGCACCCGGCTCATCGGCGTGCAGTCCGGCCGCTGCCTCGACGTGGCGCAGAACAGCCAGACGCCGGGGCAGGAGCTCCACATCTATGACTGCCACGGGCAGGCGAACCAACGGTTCCTGTTCACGCCCGAGGGCGAGCTGCGCGTGTTCGACGGCGCCCGGTGCATCCAGCCGGAGACCGCCGGCGCCGGAGCCCGGGCCGTCAGCGTCGTCTGCGATGGGACGGCGAACCAGCGGTGGGTCCGCGACGCCAACAGCGCGGTCGTCCACACCGCGTCCGCGCTGTGCCTCGACGTGTCCGGCCAGGCCACCGCCAACAGCTCGAAGGTCATCGTCTGGAATTGCAACGGCCAGACGAACCAGCAGTGGTCGCTGCCGCCCGACAGCCAGCCCCCCACCGTGCCCACGGGGCTCGCGCTGTCCAACGTGACGTGCAACACGGCCACGCTCTCCTGGTCCCCGTCCACGGACAACGAGGGCGTCGCCTTCTACGACGTCTACCACGACGGCCAGCTCATGAAGTCCGTCTCCGGCGCGGTCGTGTCCACCGGCCTGACCGTGGTCCCCGGCGCGACCTGGGGTCTGTATGTGAATGCGCGGGACGCGGCGGGCAATGTCTCCCAGGGCAGCGCCACGCTCTCCATCACCCCGCCGCCGTGCCAGGTGGACACGCAGGCGCCCACCGTTCCGGCCGGCGTCACCGCCACCGCCTCCGGCACCAGCGTGACCGTGACGTGGAGCGCGTCCACCGACAACGTGGGGGTGAGCGCTTACGACGTGTTCCGCGGGGGCGTGAAGATTGGCACCGCGGCCGGCTCGCCGCCCGGGACGACCTTCGTCGACAGCGGCCTGTCCCCGAACACGGCCTACAGCTACGCCGTGCTCGCGCGTGACGCCCAGGGCAACGCGTCCGCCCAGAGCCCGGCGGCGACGGTCACCACCGGCCAGGCCTGCGCGAACCCCGTCTGCTCCGTCACCCAGGTCGCCACCGACACGGACATCCCGTGGGGCCTGGTGAACCTGCCGGACGGCTCGGTGCTCTACGGCCGCCGGGACGCGCAGGACCTCGTTCGCCTGGATCCGGCGACGGGCCAGAAGACGTCCGTGGGCACCGTCCCCAACGTGCAGAGCACCGACGGCGAGGGCGGGCTGATGGGGCTGGCCCTCTCCCCCACCTTCTCCACCGACCGGTGGCTGTACGTGATGCACACCTCCCCCACCGACAACCGCATCGTGCGCCTGCGGTATGAGAACGGCGCCCTGAACACCGCGTCGCTCCAGGTGCTGCTCCAGGGCATCGGCCGCAACAAGTTCCACAACGGCGGGCGCCTGCGCTTCGGACCGGACGGCAAGCTCTACGCGTCCACCGGGGATGCGCAGAACGGCGCGTACGCGCAGGACGTCAACAACCTGGCCGGCAAGGTGCTGCGGCTCAACGCCGACGGCACCGTCCCGTCCGACAACCCCTTCGGCAACTACGTGTGGAGCTACGGCCACCGCAACCCGCAGGGGCTGGCGTTCGACTCGCAGGGCCGCCTCTGGGAGCAGGAGTTCGGCAACTCCGTGATGGACGAGACCAACCTCATCCAGAAGGGCGGCAACTACGGCTGGCCGAACTGCGAGGGCACGGTGTCGCAGGGCGGGTCGGGCTGCGCGACGGCCGGGTACATCGCGCCGAAGCAGACCTACTCCACGGCGGAGGGCTCCTGCTCCGGCATCGCGGTGGTGCGCGACGTCCTCTACGTGGCCTGCGCCCGCGGCGCGCGCCTCTACCGCGAGGTCATCAGCGGCTCCAGCCTGACCAACGTGCAGCAGTTCTTCGTGGGCACCTACGGCCGGCTGCGCACCGTCGAGCCGACCCTGGACGGCAACCTGTGGCTGACCACCACCAACCAGGGCGACAAGGACAGCATCCCCAACAACAGCAACGAGCGGATCTTCCGCGTCGTCCTGGGGCAGTAATCCACGGCCCCATGCCCCCGGAGTGTTGAACGCTCCGGGGGCCCTAGGGCTTCGGCTCACGCGCATCCCACCGCCAACGCCGAGGACCTGGCCGGAGCGCCAGGTCACGCCCGGGTCCAAGAGCGTGACGTTCCAGTGGGCCGCCTCGCCCGCGTTCGCGAGATAGGACCCAGAAGCCACCCGCGCTCCTTCCCGAGGGCTTCAGGGGACTGGCATCGCGAGGAGGCTCTATCCTCCTCGCGATGCGACTGCTCCCCCGCCTCCACCTCTTCGAGTTCCTCGACCAGCCATGGCTGCCCGCGCCGTTGCGCCGGGGCGAGGTCGACTACCTGCACGTCGTGCTGGACCGGACGCGGCCCTACGACGCCGTGGCCCCACAGCTGGGGGAGCTGCTGCGCATGACCGGCACGAACCGGGTCATCGACCTGTGCTCCGGCACGGGCGGCCCCTGGCGCACGCTGCTCCCGGTGCTGCGCAAGGTGCATCCCGAGGCCGAGGTCGTCCTCACGGACCTCCACCCCACCCCGGTGCCGGAGCTGCCCGAGGGCGCGCGGTACCGCGACACCCCGGTCGACGTCACCCGCATCCCGGAGGAGCTGACGGGGCTGCGCACCCTCTTCGAGGCGTTGCATCACTTCCGCCCGAAGCAGGCGCGCGCCCTGCTCGCGGACGCCGCCTCGCGCGGGGTCCCCATCGCCGCCTTCGAGCTCACGCAGCGCTCCCTGCCCTATGTCCTCATCCAGCTGCTGCTCATCATCCCCCTGGTGTGGGGCTTCACCCCGCTCATCCGCCCGGTGCGCTGGTGGCGGCTGCTGCTCACCTACCTGGTGCCCATCATCCCCCTGCTCATCCTCTGGGATGGCGTGGTGTCGTCGCTGCGGACCTACGCGCCGGAGGACCTGGAGGAGCTGACGGAGGGGCTCGATGCCAATGGCTACCGCTGGCACACCGGGGTTCATCGCGCGCAGGGAATGACCATCACCTACCTCCTCGGACTGCCTCGGCTCCGGTAGGGATTGCGCGCCCGCGTCAGCGGCGAAAGGCCCCGAAACACTCCCACCTCCTCGCGGTGCCTCTTGGAACGCAAAGCCTTGCGTCCCACCGTCCGACCTTCGTGGTCCGGAAGGAGAAGGCATGTATGTCAGGAATTGGAGCATCCTGCTGTGGTTCGGGTTGGCGGGGGTGGGCTGTGGGCCCTCGCAGGGCGATGCGCTGTCAGGCGAGGTGACTGCGCAGGCCTGCCCGCCCGGGGTGGCGTCCCGGGTGGCGTCCCTCCTGCCTCCGGACTCCGGCGGCTTCGCGGGGGAGCTCACCAACGTCCAGGGGACGCTCTTCTTCGTCACCTCCACCTTCGAGACCGGTTCGGTCCTGTGGCGCAGCGACGGCACGGAGGCAGGGACCGTCCAGGTGAAGGTGTTCCCGGGGCCGCCCGGCGTCTACCAACCGACGAACCTGGTCGCGGTGGGCAACAGGCTCTTCTTCCAGACCCGCACGCCGGACACCGGCATGGAGCTGTGGATCAGCGACGGGACGGAGGGCGGGACCCGGCTGGTCAAGGACATCACCCCCGGCGTGGACGACTCCGTCCTGGAGCCGGCCTACGAGCTCAATGGCCGCCTGGTGTTCTTCCGCTGGGTGCCGGTGTCGGCGAACGAGTCGCGGCCGGAGCTGTGGCGGTCCGATGGGACGTCCGCCGGCACGCTGCGGGTGCGGAACTTCCGCGCCTTCACCGGCTTGAGCTACTACAAGCTGAAGGTCGGCAACGCGCTGCTCTTCTTCTTCTCCGAGCAGACGGGCACCACGCTGTGGCGCACCGACGGCACGCTGGCCGGGACCACCTCCGTCAAGCGGCTGGACGCGGGCTTCACCTACGTCCGGGACGTGAGCCGCCCGGGTGAGACGCCGCTGTTCATCCTGGATGACGGCCCCAACCACGAGGTGTGGAAGACGAATGGCACCGCGGCGGGGACCGTCCGGCTGGAAGCCTTCGGCAGGCCCGTGAACCTGCTCGGGACGCTGGGCGCGTATGTCTATCTGACGGCCGTGGACAGCCCGGAGACGAAGCGGCTGCGCATCGACCGGCTCTCCTTGAGCGGCGGTGGCAAGACGCACATCACCACCCTGCCCAATCCCTATGCGTCCGAGGAGTACGCGTATCCTGCCGTGCGGACGGCGGTGGTCTCCGGCGGCGACATCTACTTCTCCCTGGTCATCCTGAGTGACGCCCCCGTGGCCCGGGCCGTGTCGCTGTGGGCGACGAACGGAACGGCCGCGGGGACCCGCGAGCTCTTCGACAACGCCTATGTCGAGTACGGATACCGGTACCCGCTGTTCGCCACCGGCACGGGCCAGGTCCTGTTCGGCGGCACGCCGGACGAAGGCGGGCTCGCCTTCCCCTATTTCACCCGGGGCTCCGTGGCGACGCAGGGCCGGCTGGCGGACGTCGCCTTTCCGGACTCGTTCACCCGCGTGGGCCATCGCATCTTCTTCACCGCCTATGACGCCACCGGCGAGCGCGAGCTGTGGTCCGTGCCAGCCACCTTCAGCTGCCCGCCAGGGCTGACCGAAGCGCGGGAGTAGGCCGGGCAGGCACCGGGGCCCTCCCAGCGCCCCGGTGCGGGCCCGGCTGCCGGCCGTGGGTCAGGCGAGACCGTGAAACAGGAAGTCGCGCGTTTTTCCTGACACTTCCGGACCCCCGCCCTCCCCTGGCTTGCTCGCTCCCCGGTCCCTTCCTAGGATTCCGGGCTCCGCCGGATCCCCCTCAACCCTGGAGCATCACCATGCGGTACACGCGCAAGAACGTTTCCGAGCTGCTCGACACCGTGAAGGGCAACCCCGACGTGGTGGGCTTCTGGACGTCCACCGTCGGCAGCTACACGTACAACATCACCCCGTCCGCGGGCGGCTACATCTACCAGGACATCTACAACCCGAACCACCGGATGTGCGAGGACGGCGGCCAGACCGTGTTCGAGGACGCGTCCCAGGTGGGCTGCTACTAGCGCCCCCGCCCTCCACGCCACACCCGGAGCCCCCCATGCGTTACACGCGCAAGAACGTCAGCGACCTGTTGAGCTCGGTGCAGGGCAGCCCGGATGTCCAGGGCCACGGCACCTCGACCTTCGCCGGTGCCACCTGGACGATGGTCCCCTCCTTCGGCGGCGGCGCCGTCTGGCAGAACTCCTGGACGTACCAGTGGACCTGCGAGGACGGCGGCACCGTCACCGCCGAGGACCGCTCCACGTTCGGCTGCTACTAGCGCCGCGCCTTCCCACCCGCCGTTCCACCCGCCGCATGGAGGTCCCCGATGCGTTTCACGCGCAAGGATGTCTCGGAGTTGCTGGAGCTGGTCCACGGAGGCCCGGACGTCATGGGCTTCGCCACGTCGAACTTCTCCAGCACCACGTACACGCTCGTCGCCTCGGGGCCGGGAACGGTCTGGCAGGACCTCTACAACTCGGCCCACCGGCTGTGTTCCGAGGACGGCGCGACGTCTCCTTCCGAAGACTGCGGCGGCGGCGCCTTCTAGCCGCCCCGCGGTCCGCAGTGCTTCCCCCGCTTCCCCCCGTCTCGCGGTCCCCTCATGAACACGCGCCTCACCCTGATCCTCAACACCCACATGCCGCAGGTGTTGGGCGAGGGGCCCCTCTTCGATGAGCCGGAGAACTGGCTCTTCGAAGCGCTGACGGAGACGTACCTTCCGCTGTTCCGGATGCTGGAGCGCTGGGACTCCCGGCGCTTCGCCGGCACGCTGGTGATGTCCTTCACCCCGTGCCTGGTGGACCAGCTCGTCGCCTGCGAGGAGCGCTACACCGGCTACCTCCAGCTGCTCCGGCGCATCGCCACGCGCGAGCTGGAGCGCACGTCGCGGCTGGACCTCTACAACCGCTACGAGAAGTTCCCCCAGTCGCTGTCGGACGAGCAGCTGGCCCGGGTCCACCGCACCGCGGGCATGTACCTGCGCCGCGTGGAGGACAGCCTCGCGTTCCTGCGGGAGCACAGCCTGCGCGACGTGTTCGCCACGCTGGGGCGCTCGCGGCTGCCGGGCGTGCAGCTGTGGACGTCCACGCCGCAGCACAACTTCCTGCCCTTCTTCCAGCCCGCCGTCGCGGACCGGCTGGTGGCGCGGGGCGTGGAGTCCTTCCAGGACGTCTTCGGCCGAGAGCCGGACGGCCTCTGGCTGCCCGAGTGCGCCTTCCAGCCGGGCCTGGAGCGCGTGCTCACGCGCCACGGCATCCGCCGCACCGCGCTCAGCCTGACGGGCATTGGCGCGTCACAGCCCCAGGACCCCAGCGGCGTGTTCCGCCACGAGGACCTGGAGGTGCTCGTCCACGACTACCGCATCGGGCTGTACCTGTGGAAGTCGCCCGAATCCACCTATCCCGCCCATCCCGTCTACCGCGAGTTCTTCCGGGACGTGGGCTTCGACCTGCGCCCCGAGTACTTCGAGGAGCTGGGCGTGCCCGTGCCCGCGAACAAGCGGGGCCACGTGTGGACGGGCCTCAAGTACCACGCGGTGAGCGGGCAGAAGGTCGACCTGGGGCAGAAGGCGCTCTACGACGTGGACGCCGCCCGCGCCCAGGTGCCCCAGCACGTGCGCGCGTTCTGGGACCTGCTGGAGTCGCGCCGCTCGCTCGTGCAGGACGGGCAGACGTTCGTGCTCGCGTTCGACACGGAGCTGTTCGGCCACTGGTGGCACGAGGGCGTCGACTGGCTGGAGGGCGTCATGCAGCCCGCCGCGCCGCGGGAGCTTGCGTCCCCCCCGCCAGCACCGCCGCCCGAGCCGCCGTCGCTGCCCCGGCTCTACTATTCGACGTGGGGACGCGACTTCTACAGCGAGCACTGGCTGACGCCGGGCAACGCGTGGATGTACGCGCTCATCAAGTTGGTGGAGGCGCAGCTGCCGGAGCCGGTGGACGCGGAGACGCAGGAGACGTGGCGCCGCTTCGAGGTCTTCAGCGGCAGCGACCTGCTCTTCATGATTCCGGACCCGACCCAGCGGGACCGGGCGCGCGCGCTGTTCCTGGCGCGCTACGCGGACGTCGTGTCGCGGCTGAAGGACTTCTCGCCGGAGCTGCTCACGTCCTTCCCGGTGGATCCCTTCAAGTGCGTGCTCATCCACGTGAGCCGCGCCGGCGGGCAGGAAGAGCCGCCGTTCCTCCTGCGCCGGCTGTCCCTGGAGGGCGTGAACACGGAGGCGCGCCGGGAGCTCACGCTGGACGCGGAGGTGCTGGAGGTCGCGGGCCTGCGCGTCGCGTTCCAGTACTTCCTCTTGCACCCGCAGGGCCGCTACGCGCTGCGCGTGGAGGGCTCCGGGCGCGAGCACGTCTTCCAGATGCCGGACTACGGTGTGCCGCTGCTCATCGCGCCGGACACCCGCACCTATCCCAAGTACGACCCGGAGGTGCTCTACCGGAAGCTGGGGGAAATCTGGGAGGGCGACCAGCGGCTGCCGCTCAAGCTGAACCCCACGCTGCGCAGCCGCCACATGTACACGCGCGCGCAGGTGATGGAGGTGCTCGCGGGCAAGCGGACCGCCGTCTTCAAGTACAACAAGGAAGGCTACGCGCTCTTGCGCTTCCGCGACCGCGGCCCGGCCCCGGCGTCCGTCGTCTTCGACGACTCCGTGTCGCTCAGCGACGCGGGCGCGTACATCCAGGCCGGGGAGCTGTCCGTGCCCGTGGTGAACGACCCGGCGGACATCGCGCGCCACGACTTCGACGCCGTCGTCTTCACGTGCTCGCTCAACTTCGAGACGGAGGTGCCGCACGTCCGGGCGCTGCTGGAGGTGGCCACGCGCAAGCGGCTGCCGGTGGTGTCGCTGTACGACGACATCCTCTATTACGACCTGTTCGACGGGCTGGAGCCGGACCCGGGCCTCTTCTGGCGCGTGGCCGTGCCGGAGCAGGACGCGCTCGCGAAGCCGGGCCCCGCGGAGTACGGGCCGCGCAACCTGCTGGGCGTCTTCGGCACGGACACGGTGCAGGGCAAGTTCACCACGCAGGTGTACCTGCGCGAGGCGCTGGCGAAGCACGTGCGCGTGCGCCACCACGCCACGGAGCCCACGGGCATCCTGCTGGGCTCGGACACGGGCTACTCGCGCGTGCTGCGCGTGGAGGGCCCGCAGCGGCTGGCGTTCGAGCGGCGGCTCATGGCGGACCTGGCGCGCGACTGCGACCTGGTCATCACGGGCGGGCAGAACGGGCTGCTCTACACGCCCGCGGGCCTGGACCGCCGGGCCAACGCCTCCACGCTCATCTACGAGACGTTCCTGCCGCGCCTGGTGGTGCTCACCGTGTCGGTGGACACGAAGCCGGAGGACGTGGTCGCGACGCGCGAATATCTGGAGATGCTGGCCCGCGAGCACGGCGTGCCCTGCACGGTGGTGGGCCTGGCGATGATGGGCGGGCGCAAGCTCCTGGGCAGCCGGTGGACGGAGACGTGGTTCCTGGGCGTGCGCGATGAGGTGCTGGAGGAGGCGCGGCGCAAGATGGAGCAGCACACCGGCCTGCGCGTCCATGCCATCCCGGAGGAAGTGGACGCGCTGGCCCAGAGCGTGCTCACGCACCTGTGATGGAAGCGGGCGGCGAGATGCAGGCGGACGGCTCCCCCGGGCTGCGGCAGTCGGCGCGCTACCTGGCCGCGCTGCTGCGGCTGCTCAAGCCCGCGTGGGGTGCGCTCGCGCGCAGCGCGCTCCTGGGCCCGGTCATCACGCTGCTCTGCCTCATTCCGCCCTTCCTCACGCGGCTGCTGTTCGACCACGTGTCGTCGCCGCGGGACCTGGACCTGCTGCACGTGCTGGTGCTGAGCATCCTCGCCGCGTCGGTGGCCGCGGCGCTCGCGGAGACGCTGCTGGGCTACTACTCCGCGTACCTGACCGTGAAGCTGGAGAGCTCCTCCGCGCTCTACCTCTTCAACCACCTGCAGCACCTGCCGGACCGCTTCTTCTCCCGGCGGCAGGTGGGGGAGCTCACCAGCCGCTTCGATGACGCGAAGGCGGGCATGGCCCTGGTGCTGGGGCTGCTCCGGCTGGTCTTCTCGCAGCTCACCTTCCTGCTCGTCATCCCGTTCACGCTGGCGTCGCTCCACTGGGAGCTGGCGCTGGCGGCCCTGGCCACGCTGCCCTTCGTGGTGGCGGTGCCGCTGTTCATGGGCCGCGCCATGGGCAGCGCGTGGCAGGAGGTGATGGGCGTGCACGGGGCGCTCAGCGCGCTCCAGGTGGAGACGCTGCGGCAGAGCCGCACGACGAAGGTGCTGGCGCTGGAGCCGTTCGTCTACCAGCGCGCGGCGGGGCTCATGCGGTCCGTGCTGCGGGCGCACCTGCGGGCCCATGGGGTGGAGGGGCTGCTGCGGCTGTTCGAGCGCTCGGTGGAGGCCGCGCAGACGGCGCTGTTCACCTGGCTGGGCTGGCGGCTCATCCTCCAGGGCAAGCTGACGCTGGGCGGCTTCGTGGCCTTCGTGGCGTATGCCGCGTACCTGCGCGGGCCGGTCATCGAGGCCATCGCCTTCGTCACCAGCCTCCAGCAGCGCGGCGTGCACCTGCGCCGCTTCTTCGAGTACCTGCACGAGACGCCGGAGCAGGACCCGGCCCGCTCGCTGACGGCCCCGGCCCCGCTGGGGCAGCGGCTCTCCGGTGGGGTGGAGCTGGAGGCCGTGTCCTTCGGCTACCTGCCGGAGCAGGACGTGCTGCGCGAGGTGAGCGCGCGCGTCCCGCCCGGCGCGGTGGTGACCATCGTGGGCTCCAGCGGCTCCGGCAAGACGACGCTCGCGCGGCTGCTGACGCGGCTGGAGGAGCCGGGCCGGGGGCGCGTGCTGTACGACGGGCAGGACGCGCGCGCGCTGGAGCTCTCCGACCTGCGCCGGCAGCTCGCGGTGGTGTGGCAGGACGTGGAGCTGTACCACGGCACCGTGCGCGACAACCTCACCCTGGGCCTGTCCGACGTGAGCGAGGAGGACCTGCGGCAGGCGGTGCGGCTGTGCGCGCTGGAGCCCGTGCTCGCCGGGCTGCCCCAGGGCTTCGACACGCCGGTGGCCGAGGCGGGCGCCAGCCTCTCCGGCGGACAGCGGCAGCGGCTGGCGCTGGCCCGCGCGGTCTTGCGTGACGCGCCGGTGCTGCTGCTGGACGAGGCCACCTCGCAGCTCGACGTGGAGACGGAGTCCGCCATCGTGCGGGGGCTGCTCGCGCGGGCGCGGGAGCGCGGTCAGACGGTGCTGTTCATCACGCACGGCTGGCCAACGCGCCGCTGGCGACGAGGTGTGGATGCTCGCCGGAGGCCGGCTGGTGGGCCGGGGCCCGCACGCGGAGCTGCTCGCGCGCTGCGCGCCGTACCAGCGGCTGTTCCGCGCGGGCCTGGGCGAGGCGGACGCCGCCTAGCGCGGACGGAGAACCATGGCGAACGAGCTCCCACGCCCCACCGCGCCGCCGCTGCCCTCGACGCTGCCGCTGCTGGAGGACCCCGACCACGCGGGCCTCTTCGTCGTACGTCGGATTGGCACCCTCACGTTCGTGCTCCTCGTGGTGCTGGGCGCGGGGATGGCGCTCGCGGGCTCGCTCGTGCATCTCACCGTGGACGTCCCGGATGCCGTCCCGCCCCGCACGGAGTCCGTGTCCCTGGGCACCTATGTGCTGCGGCAGCTCCAGCACTGGGAGCCTTCGCGGGTGGGAGGCGGCGCCCCGTGAGGAAGGTGGGCATCATCGACAGCGGCGTGGAGGTGGCCTTCCTGCGCGAGCACTCGGTGCGGCTCGCGGGAGCGGCCTCCTTCACGCTCGACCTGGACGCGCAGGTGCTGGAGGCGCGCGTCTACGAACGGGAGGAGCTGGAGGCGTGGCGGGCCGGCGCGAGCGCGCTGGACCTGGAGGACACGCACGGACACGGCACGGCCGTGCTGAGCATCCTCCACGACCAGGTCCGTCCCTGGCCGGACGTGGAGCTCTACGTGGCCCGCGTCCTCGACCAGAACGTGCGCGGACACTCGCTGTGCCTCGTGGAGGCGCTGGGGTGGATGCTGGATGAGGTGGGCGTGGACGTGCTCAACCTGAGCCTGGGCACGCCCCACCGCGCGCTGGAGGCGCCCATGCGCGAGGTCACGGACCGCGCGGTGGCACGCGGCGCCATCATCGCCAGCGCTGCGGGCGGAGTGCCCACCCTGCCCTCGCTGCTGGAGTCGGTGGTGTCCGTGGGCGACCCCGCCCTCATGGAGCGCGTGGGCGCGGACGTGAAGGTGGACCACGTCGTGGAGGAGCGGGAGGTGAAGCTCTACATGGGCGGCCACTGGATGCAGGTGCCCATGACGACCAGCTTCGCCTGCCCGGTGGCGGTGGCCGGGGTGCTGCGCGACGGCCCTCCACCGGGCTGGCGGCGCAAGCAGGGCTGAGCACCGCACGGGGCGCCTTCACGGCGTGGGCTGGCCCTGCTGTGGGGGCTGCGCCACTTCCAGGGAGACGTCGCCCAGGTCCAGCACCTCGCCGTCCTTCACCTTCAGCGGCTTGCGCAGGCGCCCCTGGGACGGGCCGCCCAGGATGACGAGGACGCGCTCGCCCGCGCGCACGCCCGTGAGAGAGAAGCGGCCCTCCCCGTCCGGGGCGTGCTCCGGGGAGGGCGGCTCGCCCTCGATGAAGATGAACGCATCCGGGACGGGCGCCTTCGTGGCCGCGCTCACCACGCGGCCCTTCACGGTGGCGGGCTCCGTCAGGGGGATGTCCACCTCGAGCACCGCGCCCGAGCCGGGAGCGGCCAGGGCCTCTCCGACGGAGCCATCCACCGTGCGCGCCGTCAGCTTCACGGGCTCGGGCGGGACGTCGCGCAGCTCGAAGCGGTCGCCGGAGAACTCCCAGGGGCCCTCGCCCTGGGGCAGGAAGCCCTTCTGGAGCTGGAGCGACAGGGAGAAACCCCGGACGGGTTCGCCCTTGCGCACCACGCGGCCGCGGAGGAACGCCGAGGGCCGCAGCCGCACCACGACCTCCTGGCCGGTGGTGACGGGCACGGGCTCGCTGGAGCGTCCCCCGTTGCGCGCGCCCAGCAGCACGCGGCGTGGGGCGGAATCTCCCACGCGCGTGAGCGGAATGGCGAAGCGGCCCTCCTCATCCGTGGGCGACATCGCCAGGGGAATGCCCTTCCCGTCCGCCGCCGTGAGGGTGATGACGGCGCGGGGTGAGGGCGAGCCATCCGGCTCCAGGACGACGCCCCGGTATTCGTTCACGTCGCGCGTCTCCTCCCACGTGAACTCGGCCTGGACCGTCCGGCCCGCCTCCACGCGCACGGACTTGCGCTGGCCCTGGGCGAAGCGGCCGCGCGCCGCGAGCATGAGCGTGTAGCCCCCCGAGGGGAGGACCATCCGGAAGACGCCTTCCGCATCCACCACGACCTGGCCCACGCCCGGGGCCACGCCTTGCGCCGGCTCATCCGCCAGGGCCGTCACCTCCAGCGGCGCGTCCGGGAGGGAGCCCCGGGCCGCGCGCACCACGCCCTCCACGGTGCCCGTGCCCTCCAGCGTGAAGTCCGCCCGGGCCGTGCCGTTGGCCTCCACGGAGACGGTCTTGCGGACGCCCACCGTCGAACCCTCGTGGCGCGCGGAGAGCGACAGGCGACCCGTGGCGAGCCCTTCGAGCCGGTAGCGGCCATCGGCATCGGTACGGGCCTCGATGGGCTTCGCGTCCGCGCCATCGCTCCAGCGGTTGACGCCCGAGATGCGGGCCTCCGCCACCGGCGCTCCGCGCGTGTCACGCACCTGGCCCTCCACGGCGCCGGTGCGTGAGAGCGTGAGCGCCACGGGGAAGCGCTCGCCCTGGGTGACCGTCAGCCCGCGGCGCAAGGCAGGCGAGAAGCCGGGGGCGTTCACGCGGGCGTCGTAGCTGCCGGGAGCCAGCCCGCGCACGAGGAAGTGGCCCTCCGCGTCCGACACGGCGACGCCGGGGGCTCCGTCCCCGCCCGAAAGGCTGACGTCGACGCGCGCGCCCTCCACGGGCCCGCCCGAAGCCTCCTCCACGACGCGGCCCTCCAGCACCGCGCCCGGTCCCAGCTGGATGCGCACGTCGCGCACGGTGCTGCCCGCGACGCAGAGGACCGGCAGGTCGAGCGCGCCGGACTCCTCGCCGCGTCGCGCGGACAGGGGGTGAGAGCCGGGCTCCACCTCCACGGAGAACCCACCCTGCGCGCCCGTCGTCACCACCTGGTAGGGATTGCCGCCCACCCGCACCTCGGCGTCCGCGGCCGGCAGGCCCTTCGCGTCCACGACGAAGCCCTCGATGACGCTCGCCAGCCGGAGCGCCAGCGTCAGGGGTCCTTGCGTGGGGATGCGCAGGCGGCTCATCACCACGCGCGCGTAGCCGGGGGCGCGGGCCTCCAGCAGGTAGGCACCGGGGGCGAGCCCGTCGATGCGGAAGTTCCCGCGCTCGTCGCTCGTCGCATAGACGCGCTCGTCGTCAGGGGCATCGGCGCGCTGCCAGACCTGCAGCTCGCGGGCATGCGCCGTGAGGACGACCTCCACGAGCGGCAGCGGTTCATTCGAGCCGCGCACCACCGTGCGGCCCGTCAGGGATTGCGCGGGCTCCAGGGTGAGCCGCAGCACCGTGCGCGGCTCGCCATGCGGGCGCACCACGTCACGAAGGAGCGGAGCCAGCCCCGGTGCGCGCACCGCCACGAGGTAGCGGCCGGGCCCGGAGGCCAGCAGGACGTGTCCCGTTGGATCCGTGAGGCCGGAGCCCCTCAGCGTCCACGCGGACGCTCGCGAGCCCGGTGCGTAGAGCCGCACGGTGGTCCCGGGCGAAGGCTTCCCATCCGCGAGCACCTCCACGTCCAGGACGCCCTCCGCCTCGCTCGGGGGCTGTGCCGCGGGGAGCGCACCGGCCTCCCCGTGTCCGGAGTCCTCCGGCGTGGACCCGGGGCGCGTGGAGGGCGTCGGCGCGAGCGTGGCTTTCGCGCTGCCCTTGGGAGCGTCCGGGCCGCCGGAGCGCAGGGCCCAGAACAGCACGAGGCCGCACGCGACCAGGACCGCCACGCCACCGATGAGCCACCTGCGCATGCCCGCCATCCTCCCCCCCGCCTCCATGGGGGCACTGGCCACCAGTATCACCCGAAGCCGCGTGCACGTCCCGTCTCGGGCTCCGGCCCCGGGCATGACGCTCCGGCTCGAAGCGCACGAGCGGGCGCCTGGAGGACGAGGCCTGAGTCCGGAACAGGTTCACGCAGGCGTGGACAACGCCAGGCGCCCTGCCTGCGGCGCTCCGCACGATCCTGTCCGACTGTCGGACAGGTTTTGGACCCTGGCCGCCACGGAGACCTGTCGGACTGTCGGACCGGTTTGGAACCGCGTCGGGCAGCCCTGGCTCCTCGCGGTCGCGGGAACCTGTCCGACTGTCGGACAGGTTTGGAACAGCGCGGGAGGCAGCCCGGGGCTTCGAGACAGGACAATGCTTCGGGTCCGCTCAGGGTCCTGTGCTGGATGCTTCCGGACTCCAGGTGACAGGTGCCGCACAGGGTTTCGTGGGTCGTTGGGCGTGCCCTTGGCCGCGTGAGAAACTTTCTCCATGGCTGACATGCTGCCCACGGACGCAGCGCCTCCAGGCGGTCTCGACCGCCGCCGGTTCCTGACGTGGCTGGTGGCTTCGCCCACGTTGATGATCGCGGCACGGTGCGGGCTCGACCTTCCCTCGGCCCAGGCCGCGGAGTCCGCGGCGCTGGAGGAGACGTCGCTCAACCTCTACGTCGCTGTCCGGACCGATGGGCGCGTCGTCGCCACCCTGCCCCGCACGGAGATGGGCCAGGGCATCACCACCGCCGTGGCCATGCTCGTCGCAGAGGAGCTCGACACGGGCCTGGATGCCGTGGACGTGTCCACCGCCGACGCGGATCCCCGCTGGCTCATCCAGCTGACCGGGCTGTCCTCCACGATGCGCTACCTGGCCGGACCGCTCCGCGCCGCCGCCGCGGAGGCCCGGGCGCGGCTGGTCACCGCCGCCGCGCACCGCTGGCGGGTGCTGGCCCTCACCCTCACCACCGCGCAGGGCGAGGTCCGCGCTCCCGATGGCCGCCGGCTCGGCTACGGCGAGCTGGCGGAGGACGCCGCGCGCGTGCTGCTGCCGGAGGTCTCTCCGCTGCCGAAGTCTCCGAGCGAGTACACCGTCGTCGGTCAGCCCACGGGACGTGTCGACGCACGGGCCATCGTCACCGGCGAGGCGCGGTACACCCTGGACCTCGACATCCCGGGCGCGGTGCCCACGGTCGTGGCGCGGCCTCCCACGCTGCGCGGCACGGTCCAGTCCTTCAATGCCTCCACCGCCCGCGCGATGCCCGGCGTGGTGGGCGTGGTGCAGCTCCCGTCAGGCGTGGCGGTGGCGGCCCGGACGTTCGCGCAGGCCTTCGCGGCTCGCGATGCGTTGCAGGTCACCTGGGCACCGGGGCCAGCCAGCCACCTCTCCGACGCCGACATCCGCGCCCGGCTGCGCGACGCCATCGGGCCCCGGCCGCTACCGCCGCTGCTCACGACGCGGGTCGTGGAGGGGCGCTTCGACTTCCCCTACCTCGCGCACGCGCCCATGGAGACGCAGAGCTGCGTGGCCCGCGTGACGGGCGACGTCGCGGAGGTCTGGTCCGGCGTGCAGGACCCGAAGTTCGCGCGGAGCCAGGTCGCCGCGGCGCTCGGCTGGGCGCTCACCCCGCAGCGGGTCACGGTGCATCCCATCCGCGCCGGGGGCGGCTTTGGCCGGCGCTTCTTCACCGAGGCCGCCGTCGAGGCCGCGCTCATCTCGCGGTCGCTCGGGCAGCCGGTGAAGCTGATGTGGAGCCGCAACGATGACATGCGCCACGGCCACTACCGGCCCGCCAGCCACCACCGCATCCTCGCCTCGATGGGCCCCGGCGGCTCCATCCTCGGCTGGCATCACCGCGCCGCCATCCCCACCGTGGAGTTCCCCCACGGCTTCGGAGATCTGCTCACCTCGCTGCTCGGTCAGGTCCTGCCGGACGTCACCAGCGCGGTGTTCTTCGCGCTGACCCAGCACGTGCCCTACCAGTTCGGCTGGGTCGCGCAGGAGCTGGCCGAAGTGCCGCTCCCCATTCCCACCGCCTCCTTCCGCTCCGTCTTCACCAGCCAGGTGGGCGTGGCCAACGAAGTCTTCGTCGACCAGCTGGCCCGCGAGCTCCAGCGAGACCCCGTGGAGCTGCGGCGCTCGCGCCTCACGTCCCGAAGGCTCAAGGCCGTGCTGGACCGGGTGGTGCAAGAAGGCGCCTGGGGCCGCGCGCTGCCACCCGGGGTCGCGCAAGGCGTCGCGGTGCTGGAGGAGTGGGACAGCGCCATCGCCCACCTCGTCGAGGTGGACGTCACCAGCGGCACGCCGCGCGTGCTGCGCGTGGTCATCGCCGCGGACGTGGGCCTGCCCATCAACCCGAAGGGCATCGAAGCGCAGCTCCAGGGCGCCGCGCTGGACGCGATGTCCACCACGCTGAGCGCGGGGCTCCACATCGACGCGGGCGCCGTGCGCGAGGGCAGCTTCGCGGACTACCGGTGGCTGCGGATGAAGCACGCGCCCGCCTCCATCCAGGTGCACCTGGTGCGCTCCGACGACCGCGTGGGCGGCGTGGGAGAGCTGGGCTACCCCAGCGCGGCGGCGGCCCTGACCAACGCCATCGCCCGGGCGACGGGCACCCTGCCCACCCGCTTCCCCATCCTCGACGAGGGAGCCTGACCATGCCGGCCCATCAATTCATGCTCAACGGTCAGCCGGTGTCGGTGGAGTCGCCCGCGGACCTGCCCCTGCTGTGGGTGCTCCGCGACGTGCTGGGCGTCACGGGCCCCAAGTACGGCTGCGGCGTGGGCGTCTGCGGCGCGTGCACCAGCCACCTGGACGGCGAGTCCTTCCGCCCCTGCCTCCACCCCGTGGGCGAAGTCGCGGGCCGCGAGGTGAGGACCATCGAGGGCCTGGCGGACGAGACCGGACTGCACCCGGTGCAGCAGGCGTGGATCGCCGAGGACGTGGCCCAGTGCGGCTTCTGCCAGCCGGGGCAGATCATGGCCGCCGTCGCCCTGCTGAGGAAGAACCCCCAGCCGACCGACGCGGACATCGACGCGGCCATGAGCGACAACGTCTGCCGCTGCGGCACCTACGTCCGCATCCGCTCCGCCATCCACCGCGCCGCGCTGCTGCTGCGAAATGGAGCAAGCCCTCGGGACAGATGAACGCGGGACGCTGTCAAGAAACCCCTGCCGGGTGGTGTGCATTGGCAGGGCCGCACCGAATCGGGTTCACACGCTCCGGGACCAATGGCAGACAGGGAGCCCATGCGGCCTCCCTCCTCGCGCCTCCTCCTCCTGCTGTGCACGGCGCTCGTGTCGGGCCCCGCCTGCGTGGGCATGAAGCCCGTTCCCCTTCCACCGGAGGCCGCGGCTTCACCGTGGAAGTACGCACGCGTGGGGGACCGCGTGGAGTACGCCTTCGGCAGCAGCTTCTTCAATCCCTACATCCCCTTGGACATGAAGGACTTCCTCCAGAGGGGGTTCCCCGAGGAGCCCCGGGGACGTTCGAACCGTGTCGAGGGCCGGATGGCCTTGGAGGTCGTGGCCGTGCGGCCTCCGTGGGCCTGGCTCGCCATCACCTTCACGGACGACCAGGGCCGTCCCCATCCCCATCGCGCGCTCGCCCAGGCCCACGTGCTGCCCATGCGCATGGAGGAGTCTCGGCCGCGCCCGCCCTTCCAGCCCATGGACGGCACCGTCACGGAGGAGCGATACGCCGCCGGAGGACAGACCTGGGGCGCCCGGCGCATCGTGCAGGACTCCCGCGTCAGCGATGGCTCGCTGGAGGTCCGCGTCCACGCCACGGCGCCCGGGCCGCTGTACCTCACCCAGGGCCTGCTCGAAGCCAGCAGCAGCTCCGCCGGGATGGGAGAAAGCGTCTCCTATCACCTCCAGCTCCAGTCCTTCCGCCAGGGCACCCTTGAGTCCGGCGAGGTCCCCACCCTGAAACACCCCCTGGGCCCGGGCACCTGGTACGACGTGGTGAAGACGGATGACGGCCAGCCCCCGAAGCTGCACCGCTACTGCATGAGCGCGGAGCGCGGTCAGCTGCTGACGACGACGTGGACGGGCACCCCGGGCACTGCGCCTCCCTGCGGCGACTTCCAGGGTGCGTCCAGCTTCTCGCTGGGAGAGGCCCTGCTCGGCGTCATCGCCCAGGCCGCGCTCGTGTTTCCCGGGTGGCCGCCCGTCCCGGGAAAGGTCACGTCCACGCACAGGGAGACGGTCACCCTGGGCTCGCACGTGATCCCCGCCATTGTCTGTACGCAGTCCTTTGGCCAGCAGGACCCCTCCGACGCCATCTCACAGAAGGTCCGGTACCCGGAGGACCCGTGGGGTGCCGGGCTCGACGGCCTCTCCAGCTGGGTACGCTTCAACGCCCTGGCGGAGAGCCCCTACTTCGGCCCGACCGAGGATTCGCGTCAGCTTGAATACTCCACGGCCCTGGGCGACTGGGGCATCTGGTGGAAGGACGGCGGGAACTGACGCCGCCGCGCATGGAGACGGGCTCGCCGGACAGCGGCTGCGGGCCATGAAGCAGGCCGGGGCGTCAGGGTGCCCGCGGACGCCTGAGCGCCACGGCCGCGAGCCCCATCCAGCCAAGGACAGACAGGGCCAGGCCCAGGCGGAAGCTCAGCGGGTCGTAGTCGAAGCGGACCGTGTGGAGGCCTCGCGGAACCCGCACGGCGCGCAGCACCAGGTCCGCCCGGTGGATGGGCACCTCCTGCCCGTCCACGGTCGCGGTCCAACCCGGGTAGTGGCTGTCGGACACGACGAGGTAGCTCTCGTCGCAGGCGTCCACCTTCAACTCCAGGTGCCGCGCGCCCTGCCGCACCCACGCCACGGAGCCCGTGCACTCGGGCCGCTCCAGCGGCGCGCCCGAAGCGAGGAAGGCCGTGTGCCGGAAGGGCTGAGCGGCATCCTCCACCGCCGCGAGCGCCTGGGCATCCGTCACCACGCGGGCGCGCTGCACCAGGAAGGCGCGCGGCAGCGCGGTGCGCGAGCGCGACAGGGTGGTGCCGTCGTCCGCCGTGTTGAGCAGCTCCAGGTCGTCGAAAGGAGGTGGCCCCTGGCGCAGGTAGTGGGTGACGCCCACGAGGTCGTAGAGGGGGCGCTGGCCCGCTTCATGGAAGACGTCCGAGAACAGGGGCTCGGGGGCGCCGAAGCCCTCCAGCGCGGGCAGGCGCTCCTCGACGAAGCGGTTGGGGATGAGCCGTTCGAGGCTGCGCTCGATGGTGTCCCTCTTGCCCGCGCGCGTCGGGTCCTCGGGGCTCCGGATGTCCACGCTGATGCGGCCCGGGAAGGGCTGGGGCAGGAAGACGCGCAGGGAGAAGGGCCGCAGCAGCGAGTTCAGGGGCGTGTACTGCGGCCGGCCCAGCAGCGCGTGTGACGCCGCCACCTCCAGCACGCGGGGCGCGGACTCCGGGGGCCACACCTCGCGCACCTCCATGATGCCCAGGGTGAGCGTGCCCGTCTTGTCCGTGCAGATGACCGTGGCGGAGCCCAGCGTCTCCACCGCCTGCATCCGCCGCACCAGCACGTGGCCCTTCACCATGCGCTGCACGCCCACCGCGAGCGCGAGCGTCACCACCGTGGGCAGCCCCTCCGGCACCGCCGCGACCGCGAGCGCCACCGCCGCGAGCAGCAGCGCCACGCCCGACTCGCCGCGCATCACCCCCAGCCCGCGACCAGGGCCCCACCGCCACGCACAGCACCAGCAGCATGCGGGTGACGCCCTCCAGCCGCTGCTGCAGCGGGGTCTGCGACACCTGCGCCGTGCGCACCAGGTGCGCGATGCGGCCCAGCTCCGTGTCCATGCCGGTGGCCGTCACCTCCGCGACCGCCGTGCCCGCCGCCACGGACGTGCCCATGAAGACGCGGTCCCTGCGCTCCGCCAGCGGGGTGGAGTCCGGCAGCGCGCCGACCTGCTTGTCCACCGGCGTGCTCTCCCCGGTGAGCGCCGCCTCCAGCGTGAGCAGCGCGTGCGCGGAGAGC